>JACPQO010000174.1 GCA_016190405.1 Chloroflexota bacterium
AGGCCATGCGCAAGCTGGGCGTGGGCCAGATCCCCCTGGCCGGGCTGGCCACGCGGTTCGAGGAGCGGTTCGTGAAGGACGTCTCGGAGCCCATCGTCCTGCCGAGGACGTCGCAGGCGCTGTACCTGGTGCAGCGCGTCCGGGACGAGGCCCACCGCTTCGCCATCACCTACCACCGGGGCGTGCGCCAGAAGGCCGGCATGCGCTCCGCCCTGGACGCCGTGCCGGGCGTCGGCCCCAAGCGGAAGAAGGCGCTGCTGCGCAAGTTCGGCTCCCTCAAGGCCGTCCGCGAGGCGACGGTGGAGGAGATCGCGGCCACGCCCGGGTTCACGCGCTCGCTGGCGGAGAAGGTGCTGGCGGGGTTGTAGCAGGGCACGGTGCGTATTACAATGTTATACGCGAATGGGCCACTCTGAATGCTGCGCATCGCCGAGCTTGTCTGGGACGACTGGAATGAAGCGCATATCGGCAGGCACGGCGTGCGGCGGGATGAGGTTGAGGCTGTCTGCTTCGATACGCGAAGCCTCGCTGTCAGGATGCGCAGGCGCCGGTACCGCCTTATCGGGCAAGCTGAATCGGGGCGCTATCTTACGGTGATTCTGGACTTCTCTAGCCCAGGCAGGTTCTACGTAGTAACAGCAAGGGACGCCACTGAACCTGAGCGGCGCCGCCTTCAGCGGTGGAGGATGTAGATAACATGGCGATCAGCAGAAAAACGAGGAGCAAAATACCCCGCTTCAAGACCCGTGAGGAAGAAGCGCAATTCTGGGACACGCACAGTACGACCGAATTCGAAGACGAATTCACCGAAGTCAAGCTGAAAGTGGCGCGCCCCCTGATCCACACGCTGGCGGTGCGCATGGACGCCCGCACGATCGATCGCCTGGCGGCCGTGGGGCGCAAGAAAGGCATCGGCCCCAGCACCCTGGCCCGCATGTGGCTCCTGGAGCGCCTGGACCAGGAGGCGGAGGGCTAGACCGCCGCGACGGCGGGCTCCTGATGCCCCTGCGCGCTGTCTTCTTCGACCCTCTCTTCCCGCTCATGCTGAGGCTCTCGTAGCATGAGCGGAGCCACCACGCCGCCCCTACGCGCCGTGTCCTTCGACCCCCTCTTCCCGCTCATGCTGAGGCTCTCGTAGCATGAGCGGAGCGACAACGTCGGCTCTCCGCGCCGTCTTCTTCGACCTGGACGACACCCTCTGTGATACCATCGGTACGCGGCAGGCGCGGGTCCAACGCGCCTGCCAGGTTCTCTGCCGGGCGTACCCGCACCTGGACGCCGACGAGCTCCTGGCGCGCGTCATGCGCCCGGCCCCGGAGCGCATCGTCTGGGGTGTGCCCCGCACCCTCGCAGAGCTCGGGCTGCTGGAGACGCCGGCGGGCCGGGAGGCGCTGGGCATCTGGTTCTTCGAGGGCTGCTACGATCTGTTGAAGCCACTGCCTGGGGTTGTCCCGACGTTGGCTGAGCTCAGGAGGAGTCACCTGCTCGGCGTCATCACCAACGGCGACGGCAAGCTCCAGCGCGCGAAGTGGCTGCGATTGAGCCTGGGGATTGACCTGGTGGTGATCAGCGCCGAGTGCGGGTTCGAGAAGCCGGACCCGCGCATCTTCGCGCACGCCCTCTCGCTGGCCGGCGTGGAGCCGCACGAGGCCATATTCGTGGGCGACCGGCTGGACGTGGATGTCGGCGGAGCGAAGGCCGCGGGCATGCGGGCCGTCTGGTTCAACCACTGGGGCGGCCACCTGGACAACGACGGGCCTCAGCCAGACGCCGTCATCGAGCGCTTCAGCCGGCTGCCCGAGGTGCTGGAGCAGTTGTGAGCAGACCACCCAGGCAGCGAGTCAGCAGGCGTCTGGCGCTAAAGGCTCTCAAGGAGATCCAGGAAGCCTTCGCACAGTCTGGGATAAGTGGGGAGGACCTACAGGAGGCCGGGCGCCGTGCGCGTGCGCAGATCGCCCGCGAGCGACGCCGCAGGCCCGCCGAGTCTCCAGAGTCTGGTGGCTGAACTAGCATGCCCACGCGCTACCTCGCCCTGGATGTCGGCGGCTCCAAGATCGAGGCCGGGCTGGTCACGCACCGCGGCCGCGTCCTCGCCGCGAACCGTGTCCCGGCGCACCCCGGCTGCTCCCTCGACGAGCTCCCGGCGGACATGGCCGCCGCCCTATCGCCGTTTGCCGGCGAGCCTGCCGACGGGCTCGGCGCCGGCTTTCCCGCCCTGGGCGACTACCGTCGCGGCGTCCTCCACGGCGACCGCTCCCTCTACCCGTGCGTTGCCGGCTTCCCCCTGCGCGACCACCTGTCGCGGCTATACGGCCTGCCGGTCCGCATGACCACGGACGCCAACCTGTTCGCCCTGGGCATCTGGCGTTTCGGCGAGGGCCGCCGTTACCGCGACTTCCTGGCCCTCACCCTCGGCACCGGCCTCGGCGTCGGCCTCGTCCGGGGCGGCCGGCTGGAAGAGGCACCCCGCGGCGTGCCGGCAGAGGCGCTGCGCGTCATGCGCGAGTCCGCGAGCTGGCAGTCGCACGCCGGCCATCACTTCCCGCGCCTCTACGGCTGCTACGCCGAGACGCTGGCGGCCCGCGCCGCCGCCGGCGACGCCGACGCTGTCGCCGCCTTCGAGAAGCTGGGCGCCGCCCTGGCCGAGACGGTCCGCCGGCTGCTGGCTGCTTACCCGGTGGACGCGGTGATCCTGGGCGGCGGCCTCGGCAAGAGCTGGGGCCTGTTCGCACCAGCGCTGGAGCGCGGGCTACGCGGCCTGAGCCTGCCGGTGATGCGCACACAGTTGGCGCACGCGTCGCTATTGGGCGCGGCCGCTATGTTCCGCTCCTAGACTGAGCGCCGGCCTGCTACTTGACGATCAGCTTTCCCACCATCTGCTGGGGGTGCACATCGCAGCGGAAGAAGTACTCCCCCGGCGCTGGCGCCGTGAACTTCACCTCTTTCACGCAAGGCGCGGCGCAGAGGTCAGTGCGGGCGATGACCGTCTTAGCGCTATTGTCCGTGTAGGCCGCCCAGTTGTGGAGCACGCCGGTGTCCTTGTTGTCGGCGCGAATGGTTACCTCCTGGTTGGCGGGGACCGTCATCTCCTCGGTGTCGAACTTGATCGTGGGGACCATCGCGACCGCCACGATGCCGGACGGTGAGCCCCCGGGGGTGGGGCTGCCGGGCGGCGGGCTTCCCGTCGCCGTGGGCGAGCCCGACACCGCCTCCTCCCCGCCGCCATCGACGGCGGCAAAAGCGCCGACAAAGGTCACGGCGACCATCACCAGGACGAACCCTATCAGCATCTCCCCCACTGGGAGCCTGGTTATGTCAAGTTTCATGCGCTGAGTCCCTCCGCTTACCTTCATGTATAGCGGAGGGAGCCGTTAGGCGCTAGTGCCCTCCTTCACAAGCCGCGGGCCACTCCCAGCAGCTCGGCCAGCTTCAGGGCGTTGGCCACCGCGAAGCCCCAGGCATCGTTGTTGAAGTAGACGAAGACCTCCTCCGCCCCGGCGGCCAGGACGCGCAGACGCGCCGCCCAGCCCGCCAGCATCTCGTCCGTGTAGTTACTGGCGTAGCGCGCCTCGCTGCCGTGAAAGCGCACGTAGGCGTACGGCGCGGTGACCGTCAGCGGACACTCCAAGCCCACCATGTCGTAGGAGCAGAAGGCCACACCGTAATGCCGCAGCTCCGCCAGCGTCTCAGCCGCGAACCAGGACTTGTGGCGGAACTCGAAGGCGTGCATCAGCTCGCCGGGCAGCAGAGGCAGGAACGCCCTCAAGCGGGCGACGTTTTCGTCGCTGCGGTGAAAGGACGGCGGCATCTGGTACAGCACCGGCCCCAGGCGGTCGCCCAACCGGCGGGCGCCGTCCAGGAAGCGGGCCAGGGGCTCGGCGCAGCCGTCCAGCCGCTTGACGTGGGTGATGAACCGGTTCGCCTTAACCGCGAAGCGGAAGCCTGCCGGCGCCGTTTCCCGCCACAGGTCCCACGTGCTGGCCCGCGGCTGGCGGTAGAAGCTGGCATTGAGCTCCACCGTGGGGAAGCGCCGGACGTAGAAGCGCAGCCACTCCCGCGCGGGAAGGTCGTTCGGATAGAAACGCCCCTTCCAGTGACCGTAGTGCCAGCCGGAGGTCCCGATCCAGAAGCGTCCCATGCCTGCCGGCTGGATTATACCCCCAGCCGCGGAGGCGCCGGTGCTATACTCGAACGGGAGGCGTGCCGAATGCCCAAGACCTACATCGACCATCTGAGCCGCACCCGCACGGCGCTCCTGGCCGAGCTCGCGGTGGAGGTCAAGGACCTCAGAGTGCTGGAGGCCTTCGCCCGGGTGCCCAGGGAGCGGTTCGTCCCCGAAGACCTCCGCTTGTTCGCCTACGAGAACCGTCCCCTGCCCATCGGCTACGGCCAGACCATCTCGCAGCCCCTCATCGTGGCCCTGATGACGGAGGCGCTGCAGCTGACCGGCGACGAGAAGGTGCTGGAGGTGGGCAGCGGCTCCGGCTACCAGGCGGCTCTCCTCTCCTTGCTGGCAGCGGAAGTGGTCAGCGTGGAGCGCATCGTCCCCCTGGCCGAGCGCGCCGCCGCCACCCTGGCCGACCTGGGGTACCACAACGTACAGGTGCGTGTCGCCGGCGAGGCGCTGGGCTGGCCGCAGGGCGCCCCTTATGATGCCATTATCGTGACCGCCGCCTCGCCGGAGGTCCCCCGCGAGCTGCTGGACCAGCTGGCCCCGGGCGGACGCCTGGTGATCCCCGTCGGTGGCCGCGACTTGCAGGAGTTGGTCCGCATAGTGAAGACCCCGGAAGGCGCTGTGCGCCACAACCTGGGCCCCTGCCGCTTCGTGCCCCTGCTGGGCAAGGGCGCCTGGCCGGACGAAGCCAGCTACTAGGCTGTACCCTCTCCGAGGTGCGCCGGCACTCAGTTTCGAATCATTGCTCCCAAAATGCGGGAGGCGGCACACTGCCGTCCTTCCCGCTCGTCCTGAGGCCTGTCCTGAGGGCAGTCGAAGGGCTGTCGAAGGATGAGCGGAGCGATGACCCCGCTCATGCGCCGACCAGACAAGCACCGGGCGAGAGCGGTCTCCGCGAAGCCTGTCGAAGGGAAATATGTCAACCGGCGGCAAGTCGCGGTCACCTCTGCCATCGAACGGGACACCAAACATAAGCCGCGACGATGGCGTTAAGTTAACCAGAAAGCGTGCATCGCGTTTCTTCATTAACGGCATCGACGCCTGAATTCACGAAAATTATCAACAAAATAACCCTGCGGCCCGCCACAAAAGACTGGACAAAGGAAGGAGGTGAAACTAGAATATGGCAGTTAGTTCTCCAATCCGGCTAGGCAGGCGGGAGGTCCTTGCCTCTATGCGGAAGAGCGCGGACGGCTTCCTGGTTTACCTTTCTGTAGAGAAGGGCGCCGCCACCAACACCGTCGCTGCCTACCGCAACGACCTCCAGCAGCTCGCCGACTTCATTGGCGCCAGGCCCGGCACGGACGGCTGGGAGGATCTGGACCGCTCCGGTATCCAGGACTTCATCCTGGGACTCAAGCAGCGGGGCTACACCGAGAGCTCGGTGGCCCGCAAGGTGGCCGCCGTCCGCTCCTTCTTCGCCTTCCTCCACGCCGAGGGCGTCGTCCCCACCAACCCCACCGAAGGCCTGACCTCGCCCCGTGTCGGCAAGACCCTCCCCAAGGCGATCAGCCCCAATGAGGTCGACGAGCTCCTGGAACAGCCCGCTCGCCGCTCCACCCCGGAGGCCAAACGGGACCGCGCCATGCTGGAGCTCCTGTACGCCACCGGCATGCGCGTCACCGAGCTGGTCTCCCTGGACATGGGCAACCTTAACCTAGACCCCCGCAGCCCCTACGTCCGCTGCATGGGCAAGGGCGCTAAGGAGCGCACCATCCCCATCCACGACCAGGCTGTGGAAGGTCTTGTCGATTACCTCGAGGAGGGCAGACCGCTGCTCGTCCGCCACAAGAACGAGCAGGCCCTCTTCGTGAACCGCCGCGGCGACCGGCTGACCCGGCAGGGCTTCTGGCTGATCCTCAAAGGCTACGCCAAGTCCGCCAATCTCAGCGCGGACATCACGCCGCACACCCTGCGCCACTCCTTCGCCACCCACATGCTCCGCGGCGGGATGCCCCTGCGCAACGTCCAGGAG
>JACPQO010000165.1 GCA_016190405.1 Chloroflexota bacterium
CCCCTGCTCTGCCGCTGAGCTACCCTGCCCAGAGCGAGTGTAGCAAGGGCCGCTTCCGCGGGTCAACGAACGAACCGATCGCCTCCCGCGCCGGCTTATGCTGATGTGGCCGCTTCTTCTTGGGCCGCTGCGGCGCCGCCCGGCAGCGCCCGCGCCAGAAGCAGGAGCGCCACCAGGGACACGAGGTGCTGGTAGGTCAGGTCCAGGGTCAGGCCGGCCACCGGTAGCAGCCCCAGCGCCACGGCGTCCCAGGCGCGGGCAGGCTCCTGTCGCGCCTGACCGAGGAGGGCGACGATGGTGGCGCCGTACAGCCCCAGGGCCAGCGCGTATAGGGCCAGCGGCAGGTAGAGCGTCAAGCCCATCGTCCACAGCGATAGGATAGCGGCAGCCGACGAGTCCTCGCCGCGGTAGGCGCCGCCGAAGGCGACGACCAGGAGTGCGGCGGCGGCGACCTGGAGCCAGGACGGACGCCACTTCAGCCCCTGTCGAATCCCGGACCAGGCCCAGAACACGACGAAGGCGTTGACGACCACCAAAAGTTCCGCCACTTCCAGCGCGCGCGTCGTACCCGGTGGAGCCCCGGCCAGGCCCAGGGCCCGGTAAGCGTGGTTGGCCAGCGTGTAGTACAGGGACGCCAGGTAGGCCAGCACGATGAGTCCTACCATCGCCCGGCGCGGCCTGTCGCTGCGCGCATCGGTCCAGACCTGGGCGCCCAGCAGGAGCATGATGCCCGCCGACAAGCTTCCGTAGGCCAGCTTCAGGGAGTCGCTCTCCTGACTGAACGTCAGAAGGAAGCTGAGTGCGCCAAAGGCGGCGATGAGAGCGGGCGTCGCGGCCAGCAGGGCCGGGCGGGTGCTCCAGCGGCGGGCGGCGCCGTAGGCCAGCAGGGCCAGGGCCAGGAAGACCATCACCGACGAGACGTTGAAGGCGAAGGAGCCCAGGCGGACCAGGGCGTCGTAGGTATCCAGCACAAGGCCCTGCTTAGGGATGTGCACTCCCACCCGGCTGAGCATGCGGTAGAGGAACAGCTCGCCGAGGCCGGCCGCCAGCAGGGTCCAGAGGACGTAGGGCGCCAGCGACTGGAGGCTGAGCGTGGGACTGGCAGCGGCGGGAACGGCGGCGGTCTTCTGCATGTCGGTTCCCTCAGGCCCTGCGACGCCGGAACTGCGTGTAGGCGAAGACCAGCACCAGAATTACCACCGCGGCGGCGACGAAGGCCCACAGTATGTTGGGGCCGCCGTCTCCCTCCCTGGGGACGCCCTCGACCTTCAGGTCCGCGAACTGCGATACGGACTTCAGGCCGTCGCGCTCACCGGTGCTGCCGTCCCAGACGGCGAAGGCCACGTTGGTGGTCTGGCCGGGGCTGAACGGCGTGTAGGTGTCGCCCTGGGCCTCCATGTCGCGGGCGAACAGGACGTACCACTTGCCGGCCTGCCACACGCCTTTGCCGTTCACCGTCTGGTCCTGGGCGTGGGTTAAGGTGCCGAAGCCAAGCGCCACCAGGTTCTCGACGGGGCTGGTGCGTTGGTCTTGGGAGAAGGCGTTGCCGGCGGCCCGGCCCGGGTAGAAGGTGTCCTCGTCCTGGAACGGGTAGTAGTCGGCGGCGGCGTTGGGATAGGCCTGCGGCACGTTCACGAAGCCGCGGTCGATGTCGGCCTGCCAGTCGGCCTTCCAGTGCCAGATGTTGACCTGGCCGCCGGCCTGGCCCATGCAGAACGAAGGCAGCGTCGACACGCCCTTGGCCGGGAACTGGATGGCCGCCGCGTCGCGGAAGTCCTGGGGCGCGAACGCTGACATGTCCTGGGTCGGGTCGTCCCACTCCAGCCGGAAGAAGATCCTGTCGTCGTTGTGCAGGGCCCGCACGGTGATGGAGCGGATACTGCCGCCGCCCATGGGCGCCGTGACGTTCTGGGCGCTGAGGGGAATCTCCACCGGTTCCGCCGTCTGCCACACAGAAGCCAGGGGATCGTCGGCGGGCACCTCGGTTTCCGTCTCCTTGACGGGTAGGGTCACGGCCTGCGAGCTGGCCAGCCGCAGGTCGAGCTGGGTCAGGACGGCGGCCGCGGCCAGGACGGCGGCCAGGAGGCCCAGGCCGGCCAGGCGGGGACTAACGCGGGACATCGGCCTCACCTCCTGACAACAGAGAAGAGCCTTGGGCGGGATCGGGGCAGGTTATCTCCGGCTGTGGCTCCTTGACGCGCAGGGGCCCCGCGATCTCCGGCTCCACGCGCAGGCGGTCCGCGTCCCAGGCCACGAACGAGCGAGCCAGGGCCCCCAGTCGGGCATAGAAACCGCTATTGGCAGCGGCAAGCCGGTCGGCGTAGGGGGCCAGCCAGCGCCCCAGGTGCTCCTTGATGAAGCGGGCCTGGGCCCGCCGGCAGATCCCCGCGTTCGCTCTCTCGCCGCGGGCGAGGGCGCGGGCCTCCTTGAGGGCCAGCACCTGCATGAACTCCAGCTCAGCGGCGACGTGGTCGGGCCGCTCGTGGAAGGTGGCGGCGATCTTCACGCCGAAGGCCCGGTAGAAGCCGGCCACGTCGGCCAGTTGCTGGGCCCGCATGAAGACGTGGGCGCCCGTGTACTCCGTCTCGTAGGGCGGGCAGTTGGCCTCCAGCGAGGGGTTGAACAGCCGCGTGAAGTCGGCGCCTAGGTCATCGTCGCCAGGCGGGGCGTCGAGACCAGCAACGGCTCCGGCACCGAGGACGGCCAGCGCCTCCGCCAGGGCCTTGCCAAAGCGGCCGCTCGTCACCTCGGACTCTAACTCGGCGTCCGGTCGGCCGAAGGCGCGGGCCAGGAGGCCGTAGGCCTGGGCGCGGGCCAAGGCTCCCCGCAGAGTCGCCTCTTTGATGGCCGTCATGCTGACCTCGCGATCCGTGTGTCGCCGGACTTGAGCCCGGGCACCCGGTGTATCCGGCCCACGACCTCCTCCAGCCCGCGCATATCGGGCGCTTCTACCGCCACGATGGCGTCCAGGGGGCCGAACAGGGCATGCGCCGCCACCACGCCCGGCACCTTGCGCGCTTCGCGGACGAACTCCACGGCGTCCCTATCGGTCTCGACCAGCATGTAGGCGCGGATGCTCATCTGGCGACGCCTCAGGTGATGTTCAGCCGCTCGGCGGGGCGCACGATGACCGGCTCGATGATGGGCACCCGGATGATCTCGCGGCCGGCCTGGTTGAAGCCGATGGCCTCCTCATCGGTGATCTCGTAGGAGGCGATGAGCTTCTGGGTGGAGCCGAACAGCTGGAGGACGCCCAGCAGCTCGGGCGAGGGGTCGGCGTAGCGAGCGATGGCCTCGTCCACACCCGGGCCGAACATCTGGTGCAGGTAGCTGCGGGGCACCCAACGGGGGGGGATGTAGTAGATGTTGGGCTGGGTGCCGAACTGCGGGTACAGGGGCAGCGCCACCTTCTCCTTGTGCACCAGGAAGTGGACCGGGCTCTTCTCGTCGTCCACCCAGCCCTGGAGGCGGATCTTGCCCACGCAGACGCTGATGCAGCGGGTCTCCATGGGCACCCCCTGGGTCAGCGGGTCGGAGCCCTCCACTCGCGGGTAGCAGGCGATGCACTTCTCGCTCACCCGGGTGGTGGGCCGGTACATGGTCTTCTTGTAGGGGCAGGCCTCCACGCACTTGCGATAGCCGCGGCAGCGGGACTGGTCTACGAGGACGATGCCGTCCTCCTCGCGCTTGTAGATGGCCTTGCGGGGGCAGGCGGCGAGGCAGGCCGGGTAGGAGCAGTGGTTGCAGA
>JACPQO010000170.1 GCA_016190405.1 Chloroflexota bacterium
CACTGTTCACTGTTCACCGTGCGGGGCCGGGGGTGGTACCCATGACCCTCCTCAACACCGTCCTCCCCTTCCTACTCATCCTCATCGTCCTCATCGTCGTCCACGAGCTGGGGCACTACATCACGGCCAAGCTCTTCCGCGTCAAGGTGCTGGAGGCCGGCCTCGGCTACCCGCCCCGCGTCTGGGGTTTCACCTGGCGGGACACTATCTACTCCATCAATGCGCTGCCGCTGGGCGGCTTCGTACGCCTCCTGGGGGAAGAGGACCCCGGTGACCCCGATTCCCTGGCCGCCAAGCCCCGCTGGGTGCGCCTCATCGTCCTGGCCTCCGGCTCCGGCATGAACTTCCTTCTGCCCATCTTCCTGTTCGCCCTGGCCTTCATGATCCCTCGCCAGGTGGCCGTCGGTCCGGCCGTCATCAGCGAGGTAATCAGGGAATCGCCGGCGGCCCAGGCCGGCCTCCAGCCCGGCGATACCATCCTGGAGCTGAACGGCGAACGCATTAAGAACGTCCAGGAGGCCGGCCGCCTCATCCGCCTGAACCTGGGCGAGGACATCACCTTCAAGGTCAAGCGACAGGCCTTCGGCGGCGGCAATGAGGTTCTCTCCCTCCCCGTCCACGCCCGCTGGGCGCCGCCTGACCTCGTCTATGCGGTCCAACCCGGTGACACCACAACCTCCGTGGCTGACTACCTCGGCGTCTCGGCGGAGGCCATCATGGACGCCGCCGGCATCAAGTTCACCCTGGACGAAGGCCAGGTGCTAGCCGTCCAGACCGACGATGGCGCTGTGACCTACACGGTCCAGCGCGGCGATTCCGTGGCCACCGTCGCCCGCCGTCTCGGCGGCAGCCAGGACGCCGTTCGCCTGGCTGCCGGCCTCCCCGACCCTGACCAGCTCACCCCCGGCCGCACTCTCCGCATGAACCAGGGCCCCACGGGCATAATGATCGGCAATCTCTATCCGTTTACAGAGAGCGAGAGCTTCCCCCCCTGGAAGGCGATCCCCAAGGGCTGGACGGCCACCCTGGACTCCCTGATCCTGGCCCGCAACCAGGTGATCTCCCTGTTCAAAGGCGGCTCCGGCCCCGACGTGGCCGGGCCCGTGGGCATCGCCCAGGCCACCGGCGAGGTGGTCAAGCAGGCCGGCTGGCAGACCCTGCTGGACTTCGCCGCCATCCTGTCCATCAACCTGGCCATCATCAACATCCTCCCCCTGCCCATGCTGGATGGCGGCCGCGTCGCCTTCGTCCTTCTGGAGATCGCCCGCCGCGGCAAGCGCATCGCCCCGGAGAAAGAGGCGCTGGTGCACTTCGTGGGCCTGGCCCTTATCATTACTCTGGCGGTGGTCATCACCTACTTCGACGTCGTCCGCTTGATCCGCGGCGAAAACCTGTTCCGGTAGTTGGTGGGCTACCGCGCCCCAAAGGGCGCGGCATGACGTAAAATGTGAAACATGCCGCAGCTTTCAAGCTGCGGCGCCGAAAGGAAGCGCGAAAGCCTGTTCCGATGACCGACGAACCCGTCCCGCTTAGCCCCCGCCGATCCTCGCGGCCCGTCCACGTCAGGCACTGTCATTCTGAGCGGCCACCACCTCCTTCGCGGAAGATGACAGCTTCGCGAAGGAATCTGGGGTGGCGGGGAGCGGTGGGTCACACCGTACGCCTTGGCACGCCTCAGATCACGGCACTGTTATTTTCGGCGCGCACGAGAGCGGGTGAGCACGGGCAACAATGGTGCTGCGCTCAGGACGCCGGGATTCCTTCGCGGAGATTCGCTTTGTGGATAAGAGCGGCCTCGCCGCTCAGAATGACAGAGGGCAGACTGCCCTTGTGCGATGTCTGACGGCCATGCAACCGCCACAATTCTCCGAAAACTGCGACTGCTACCGATTTCAGAATTGGTAATATCAGCGTTAGGCTTATGACAGACGAACCTGCCCCCCTAACCCCCCGCCGACCCTCGCGGCCCGTCCACGTCGGCGATGTGCAGGTCGGCGGCGGCGCCCCCATCGTCGTCCAGACGATGACCAACACCGACACCGCCGACGCCGGCGCCACCGTCGAGCAGATCGCCCGTCTGGCCGACGGCGGCGCCGAGATCGTCCGTGTCGCCGTCCCCGACCGCCGCGCCGCCGAGGCCCTGCCCGAGATCGTGAGTCACACGCCGGTGCCCCTCATCGCCGACATCCACTTCGACCACCGGCTGGCCCTGGCCGCCATTCAGGCCGGCATCCACGGCCTGCGCCTCAACCCGGGGAACATCCGCGACGCTACGAAGGTGCGTCAGGTGGTCCAGGCTGCCAGGGAGCGGGACATCTCCATCCGCGTGGGCGTGAACGAGGGCTCGCTGCCGCCGTTGCCCGCCCTGGCCGACGGCGAGCTGCCGCCGCCCAAGACCCAGCGCATGGTCGAAGCGGCGCTGTGGGAGATCGGCATCCTGGAAGAGATGGGCTTCGAGGACATCAAGATCTCCCTCAAGGCCTTCGATGTCCCCACCATGGTCACCGCCTATCGCGAGATCGCCCGCCGCGTCCCCTATCCCCTGCACCTGGGCGTCACCGAGGCCGGGACCCCCGGCTCCGGCTCCGTGCGCTCGGCCGTGGGCATCGGCGTCCTGCTGGCCGAGGGGATCGGCGACACCATCCGCGTCTCCCTGGCGGCCGACCCCGCCGAGGAGCTGCCCGTCTGCTGGGACATCCTCAAGTCGCTCAACCTGCGACAGCGCGGCCCGACCATCGTCGCCTGCCCCACCTGCGGCCGCATCGAGGTCGACCTGATCCCGTTGGCCAACCAGGTGGAGGCCCACTTCCAGAAGCTGGGGAAGCCGATCACCGTGGCCGTCATGGGCTGCGTGGTGAACGG
>JACPQO010000024.1 GCA_016190405.1 Chloroflexota bacterium
CCCTGGAGCTAGACAGGGCGAAGGCTGAGGCTTTCGCCGGCCAGATGATCGGCGCCCTGAACGGCGCCTGCCTGACCCTCATGACCAGCATCGGCCATCAGACGGGGCTGTTCGACATCATGGCCGGACTGCCCCCCGCCACCAGCCATCAGATCGCCGCCGCCGCCGGCCTCAACGAGCGTTACGTCCGCGAGTGGCTGGCCGCCATGGTGACGGGCCACATCGTGGAGTACGATCCGGCCAGCGGCGCCTACCGATTGCCTGCCGAGCACGCCGTCAGCCTCACCCGCGCGGCCGGGCCGGACAATCTGGCCCCCCTGGCCCAGTTCATTCCCTTGTTCGGCAACGTCGAAGAGCAGATCGTCCACAGCTTCCGCAACGGCGGCGGCGTCCCCTACTCCGCCTTCCGCACCTTCCAGCAGCTCATGTCGGAGGAGAGCTGCCGCGTCGTCGACGCCACCCTCATCGACGTCACGCTGCCCCTGATCCCCGGCATGGTCGAGCGGCTGCGGACGGGCATCGACGTCCTGGACGTCGGCTGCGGCTGCGGGCACGCCATCAACGTCATGGCGCGGGCCTTCCCCAACAGCCGCTTCACGGGCTACGACTTCTCGCAGGAAGGTGTGGCGGCCGCACAGGCCGAGGCCAAGACATGGGGACTGACCAACGCCCGCTTCGAGGTCAAGGATGTATCGACCCTGAACGATAGGGCCTCCTACGACCTGATCACGGCCTTCGACGCCATCCACGACCAGGCGCAGCCCACGCGGGTCCTAAAGGCTATCGCGGAGGCCCTCCGCCCGGACGGTGTCTTCCTGATGGTGGACATCGCCGCCTCCAGCAACCTGCACGAGAACCTGGACCACCCCCTGGCGCCCATGCTG
Source organism: Chloroflexota bacterium (assembly GCA_016190405.1). Next base: position 885 of record JACPQO010000024.1, read on the forward strand.
TACAGCGTCTCGACCTTGCACTGCATGACCGTTTCCCTGGCCCTGGACGGCGAGGGCCTGGGCACCATGTGGGGCGAGCAGCTGGCCCGCCAGAAGCTGGCCGACGCAGGCCTAACCCACGTGGAGGTCAAGCAGGTGCCGGGCGACATCATGAACGCCTACTACATCTGCGCGAAGTCCTGACAGGCCGCCTCCGTCATCCTGAGCGCCGATGACGCCCTTCGACGGCTCAGCGCCGTACGCGAAGCCTGTCCTGAGCCTGTCGAAGGGGGATCCGGGGTGCTGGGGAGCGCGGTGGGTCAGCACGGCGGATACGGTCACTCGGGGTCGATGCCCCATTACAGATAGCGCCAACCTGCTCGCTCTCGTGCTACAATCGCCAGCGCGATGCCCACCGTCCTCCTCCTCTTCGATTCCCGCGGCGGCCTCACCGAGCAACTGGCCCAGGCCGTCGCCGAGGGCGTCCGCTCCGTCCCCGGCGTAGAGCTGCGGTACCGCCGGCTGGACGAGGCGGGAGTCGACGAACTGAAGGCCTGCCACGCCCTGATCCTGGGCTCGCCCAACTGGAGCGGCATGACCGGCAAGCTGAAGGACTGGATGGACCACTCCGGGGACCTCTGGGAGTCCGGCGAGCTGGCCGGTAAGGTCGGCGCCGCCTTCACCGCCGGCTATTCCCGCTCCGCCGGCACCGAGGCCACCCTCCTCCAACTACTGCACCTCCTGCTGGCCCACGGCATGCTGGTGGTCGGCCTCCCCTGGTCGGAGCGCATGCGGATATCGGGCTCCTATTACGGGGCCACCGCCCACGGCCAGGTGACCGAGGACGACCGCGAGCAGGCCCGCGCCCTGGGAAAGCGCGTGGCCGAGACCGCCGTGAAGCTGTTCGGTCGGTGATCTAAAGGAGGATGCGCCACGCGACAAAGCGCTCACACTTCGACTCCGCTCAGTGTTCGCTGGGAGCTAGTTGATCCTTCGACAGGCTCAGGACGAACGGTTGCCGGCATAACCGCTTGAAAGGAATCGAAATGCTCTTCCACAGCCCCTGGTTCACCCTGGAGCCCTACCCTAGCATCCCGCTGACCGAACTCCTGGCGCCTTCCGCCGAGCGCTTCCGGGACAAGAGCGCCTTCATCACCGCCGAGGGGCAGGCCTACACCTTCGCGCACACCTGGGAGGCCAGCCGCCGCCTGGGCCGCTTCCTCCAGGACCAGGGCATCCAGAAGGGCGACCGTGTGGCCATACTCTCGGCCAACACGCCGGAGTACTTCCCGGCCTTCTACGGCACCCTGTTCGCCGGCGCCACCGTCACCACCCTCAATCCCCTGTACAAGGAGCGCGAGGTCCTCCACCAGCTCGAGGACTGCCGCGCCACCGCCATCTTCGCCATGCAGCCCCTGCTGCCCCTCGTCCACTCCATCCGCGAGCACCTGCCGGAGCTGCGCCACGTCTTCGCCATCGAGGACGTCTGGGCGCTGAGCGGCGAAGCGCCCCCTCACCCGCGACCCGTGACCCTCGATCCGAGAGCTGACCTGGCCGCCCTACCCTACTCCAGCGGCACAACCGGGCTCCCTAAGGGTGTTATGTTAAGTCACTACAACCTCGCCTCCAACGTCCGGCAGACTCTGGCCACCGGGCTCATCGATAGCTACGCCGTCCTGCTGGACTTCCTCCCCTTCTTCCACATCTACGGCATGACCGTACTCATGGCCTGCGGCTTCGCCAGCGGCGCCACCCAGGTGGTGATGTCCCGCTTCGACCCGACCCTCTGCCTGGAGCTGGTCCAGCGTCACAAGGTCACCAATCTGTTCGCCGTGCCGCCGGCCCTCCTGGCCCTGGCCAACTTCCCCGGCATCGACAAGCACGACCGCTCCAGCCTGCGCTTCGTCCTCAGCGGCGCCGCGCCCCTGCCGCCGGAGGTGGCCCAGGCCGCCGCCCGCGCCCTGGACTGCACCGTCCTCCAGGGCTACGGCATGACCGAGACCAGCCCCGTCACCAACGTCAACCCCCTGCACCGCATCAAGGATGCCTCAGTTGGCCCGCCCATCGCCGATACCGTGGAGAAGGTTGTCTCCCTGGATGACGGCCGCGAGCTGGAGCCGAACGTGGTCGGCGAGCTGATGGTCCAGGGGCCCCAGGTGATGCTGGGCTACTGGCGCAA
>JACPQO010000166.1 GCA_016190405.1 Chloroflexota bacterium
CGGGTCGGGCGGCCGGCGCCGAATCCGTCGAGCTCTTCGGGATCAGCTGCACCGGCCAGGAGATGTTCGCGCGGCACGGCATTCCGGCCGTGACGGGCATCCTGGGGCAGGAGCTGGCGCTGGCAACCGGCGCTCTCGACGCCCTGGTCGTGGATAAGCAGTGTGTCATCCCCGGCATAATGCCCGTTGCCGAGCGCTTCGGCACCACCGTGATAACCACCAACGACAGCAACCGGCTGCCAGGCGCCAACCACGTGCAGTTGGAGCTCTCTCGGATTCAGGAGGTGGCCGAGCAGATCCTGCTACTGGCCGTGCGGGGCTACCAGGCGCGGGACCATACCCAAACCAAGGTGCCCAACCAACCCAGGACGGCGGAGGGAGGCTTCACCTACGAGGCTGTCCTGGAGGCTTTTGGAGGCCCGGCCGAGCTACTGGGGCTGATGCGAGCTGGCAAGATCCGGGGCATCGTGACGATGGTGAGCTGCAACACCCCCAGGGTACCGTACGAGTACAGCAACGTGACGATCGCTCGAAGGCTGCTTCGGCTGGGCTACCTGATCACGACGACGGGATGTGCCGGCCATGCGCTGCTCAGCGAGGGCCTCGCGGGGCCGGCCGGGTTGGAGGCCGCGTCGCCCGAGCTGCGGGAGGCCTGCCAGCGGGCCGGATTGCCGCCGGTACTGCCAATTGGCGCCTGCGTGGACAACACGAAGACCATGCTGCTGTTCTTCGAGCTGGCGCGGGAGGCCGGGCTCGACCTGTCGGACCTGCCCTTCTACTACGTCGGCGCGGAGCCCGGCAACGAGAAGGCCCTGGGCATGGCGGTCGCCTTCCTGGCCCATGGGGTGACTGTGCTCACCGGGTACGCCATACCGATTCCGGTGCGAAGGGCGGTACCGGTGCCAGGCGGGGCACCCGACGACCTCATGGTGGAAAGCCACGTGCTGGCGGAGTTCTTCAGCGAGGAGGCCCGAGAGTTGCTTGGCGCGCGGGTCTATGTGGAGCCGGATCCAACGTTGATGGCGGGGTGGATTGAAGCGGATTGGGCGCGGAAGCGGAGAAAACTCGGGTGGGTCGTAGGATAAGAGAGGGATGTAGTGTGAGTACGCGCCGCTCGGCGCCAAAGGGTGCACGCCGTGCACCCCTGCATCGTGGGAAAGGCGGAGGTGCGTCCTGGCCCGGAAGGGCGCACGCCGTGCGCCCCCCGGCTGCCCGGGCTCGTTCATGTCCACCAGGCACGCCGAGCAGTAGTCATCTGCCGTCTTGTAGTCGCTCTCGCCAATCTGTCCCCATGGCTTCTCGCTCAGCGCCATGGCTACCTCCTGATGGTAAGAATTGGTAAAACAAAAAGCCGCCAGCTTGGACCGTAGTGGTCCGAAACTGGCGGCAGCAGAGCCGCGCTGTGTCTACGTGCAGGCTACATCAGGGTAGTGGTTCTGTCAAGAACCTATGCGGCCTCACCCTTCTTGCGCTCGAAGTACTGGGGGAACTTCTGCCGCAGGTATGGCGTGTCTACTGGCTCGAACTGGATGCCGTGGTCGCCCGGGTGAGGCTGCTGGTGATTGTTCTCGCCCATCCAGATGGCCATGGGGATGCCGTCGGGGAAGGCATCGCAGACACGCCCCCCCCCATCTTCACGAAGGTGCTGACAATACGAACACACAACGCTAAAGACCGGTATTTCAAGTTCGCTATCGTCTAGGCGGTAGGTCTTGGCCATGGCTCGCGTCGATACTCCCATCCGCGAATTTCCGCGAAGTCCTTCCAGACTTGATGCCGGAAGTTCAAGTCAGCTTCTTCCGGCGTCATTATACCACGGTAGATATAGTCCCTCATCTCTCGCCGTACCTGGGCCATCACCGTATCCACCAATACTCTGGCATCTTCCCAGTCCCAATCTTCATCAGGCCGTGGTCGGAGCACATAGAGGTGATCGGTGCCAATGGCTCGCAGTTCCTTGGCTCTGCTGTCCAGGAGAAATCTCAGGTCCTTAGTGCTGAACGCTTTCCCCGTGGGATGGTTGTGAATGACAATCTTCCCTTTGCAAGCTGCCACTTGGTCTTCTGTGAGATCAATGCCCTGCTTATCTCCCGTGGCAGTGAAGAGGACGGTGCCCCTATCATCGACCACGTGCATGACCTCAACTGCACGCCTGGCAACATCCATCTCCAGGTCTCTCACCCTGCGCTCAAATCCCGGTTCATGCTCAGCTAGCCGCTGGCGGAAAAGCCTCAGCCACTTCTTGGCTTCTTCCTCGCCGAGTATATCACGCAGGCTCCGCTCGTACCCCACCGGCACCCACTTCGGGTCTTTCCGGGACCCCGCCACGTCGGCCAGCTTCAGCTTGCCTTCCTGGTATGCCGCGAACTTCGCCGGCCCCAGTATGTCGCGTTTGCGCTCGTCGGAGAGCTGCTCGAAGAGATCTCTGCCCTTCTCGATCTTCGGACGGCTGTCCGGGATCCCCTTGCCCTTCTCGCCAAGTATCGCCTCCCACCCAACTGTGCGCGGCGCTATCGTGCACCTGCACCGGGGATGAGTAGCCATCACCTCGTCAAGCTTGTGCAGCGAACCGTGTTGGCTCCAACAAAAGGCGCAGGTCCGCCGGTCCAGCGCCGCATGCCACACCCACCCCTCCAAGATGTCGGCGTTGGCCTGGTAGCCGCGCAGGCTCGCCGTCCGGTAGCTCCGCACTATCTCCGTCCGGCTGATCGTCAGCGCCCTCACCAGGTTCCCGCCAAGCTCCTGCCGGATCATCCGCGCCACCGTCCGCGGGTTCTGCCCCGTCGCCACTCCCACGATTAGCGCCTTCTTCACCGCATTACCCGCCTCGCCCGGCAACTCGCCGAGCAGGTCTGACAGCGGGGCCCCATCGCTCGTGAACCCGACCAGGTCCTCGACGGCACCCCGGGGCAACCGTGCCTAGGTCGCCCCTACATTCCTAGGAGGCGGGGTGTGACGGGCCGGGGAGGGAGCACGCCGCGCGCCCCTACACGGATCGGAGGAGCCGGAGGAGGTCGGGCCAGTGGTCGGGGCGGAGCAGGTCGGGGCGGCGGCGGAGGGTACGAAGGAGGCTCTGCTGGCGCCGCCAGCGCGCGATGCGGGCGTGGTCGCCGGAGAGCAGCACCTCGGGCACGGACCAGCCGCGGAACTCCGGCGGGCGGGTGTAGTGGGGGTACTCCAGCAGATCCTCAGCGAAGGACTCCTCGACGGCGGACTCCTCGGCGCCCAGAACGCCAGGGAGGAGGCGGGCCACCGCGTCGCAGACGACCATGGCGGCGAGCTCGCCGCCCGTGAGCACGAAGTCGCCGAGGGATAGCTCGTCATCCACCAGGTGCTCGCGCACCCGCTCGTCCACCCCCTCGTAGTGGCCACAGAGCAGCACCATGTGCTCGACCTTCGACAGCTCCTGGGCGACGGGCTGGCGGAAGGGCCTGCCCTGGGGGGTGATGAGGACAACTCGGGAGCTCTCGCGGCGGACCGACTCCACGGCGGCGAAGATGGGCTCTGGCTTCATCACCATGCCGGCTCCGCCACCGTAGGGGTAGTCGTCGACTACCTGGTGGCGAGTGGTGGCGAAGGCGCGGATATCGTGGATGTGGATCTGGAGGATACCGCGGTCGATCGCCCTTTTGAGGATGCTCTCCTCGAAGGGGCCCCGGAACATCCCGGGGAAGAGGGTCAGGATGTCGATGCGCACATTGGCCTCCGGCAGGGCACACAGATCTCACACGTGCGTGAGGGGCCCCTTCAGGGCTCTGGGTCGTGGTGCGTCGATTTCCCAGGGCGTTGCCCTGGGCTGGCATAGACCGTCCCTTAGGGGCTCAAGCCGACGCTGGCCTGGGTTCGCATGGATCGCCCCTTTTGGGGCTTCGCAATCACCTTAGGACGCTACGAGGGGTCGGGCTCGGGCGAGCGTGCTAGGATCTTGACCTTCTTGATCCGCTTGCCCGCCGTCGAAAGCACCGTCACCGAGAGGCCATCCACCTGCACCTCGTCCCCAACCACCGGGATCTTGCCCAGCCGGTCGTAGACGAGCCCACCCACGGTGTCGTACTCCCCCTCCTCCTCGAGGGAGAGGTGCAGCGCCTCGTTCACGTCGTGGATGCTGACCCGAGCGTCGCAGACGGCCTCCGACTCGCTCATGCGCTCGAGCCTCCCCTCCTCCGTGTCGTACTCGTCCTGGATCTCGCCGACGATCTCCTCAACGAGGTCCTCGAGCGTGAGGATGCCGGCGGTGCCGCCGTACTCGTCCACTACGATGGCGATGTGGGACTTGTCGGCGCGCAGCTGCTGGAGCACCTCGTCGAGCGGCGCGGCCTCGGGCACGAAGGGCACGGTGCGACGCACGCGCAGCAGGAGCCCGGCGTCGTGTCCGTCGGGCGGAGTGTCGAGCAGGTCGCGGATATGCGCGTAGCCCACGACGTGGTCCAGATCGGGATCGCACACCGGGAAGCGCGTGTAGAGCGACTCGCGCGCGATCGCCAGGTTCTGCTGCGGCGCACGCCGCGTGGTGAGGTAGACGATCTGGGAGCGCGGCTTCATGAC
>JACPQO010000173.1 GCA_016190405.1 Chloroflexota bacterium
CGGTCGTCGGGGGCTCACCCTTCGACTGCGCTCAGGGTTCGCAACAGAGCCGGAGCGCCGATGCGTGCCCTTCGACCCTTCGACTTCGCTCAGGGCAGGCAAGCTCAGGACGAACGGATCTTCGCGTCTACTCGGGGCGCCACGCGCCACCAATTGCCTAATGACCAACAGGCCTCCATGCCGCCGGTGGCGACCTGAAGGTCGCCGCTGCGGCGGTTATTACCCCATTTCGTCATTGCTCGAAAGGAGGCGCCAGTAGGGCTACGGGTTGTTGGCCGTCTGCTCGGAGTCGAAGGTGAAGGTCGTGGTGTTGGTCAGCCCCTGGAGCGAGTTGCCGGCGCTGGTGGGGAGCACCACGCCAAAGCACAGGTCCTCGCTGCCGCCGCTGGCGGCCAGCGGGCGGTCGCCGGTCTGGGCCCCCTGGGCGCTGCTGCCGATGAGGGCGGCGGTGTTGAGGGCGCCGGCGAACAGCTGCGTGTCATCGGTCAGGGTGGTGGTGGTGCCGTCAGCGTTGTGGTACGGGAAGTCGCAGCCGGCGCCACCCTTCAAGCCGATGCGCAGGTTCATGCCGGCGGCCAGCGTAGCGTCGGTGACGGCGCCGGTGACGGCGTAGCGCAGGGCCAGCGTGCCGGCGTTGGTCACCGTCAGCGAGCCGGTCGCCCGGTCGCCCGGCGCCCCGGCCGTCACCGCCGTCCAGATCGCGCTGGTCGGCGAGGTGGTGAGGGACACCGTGCCGGTGTCGAAGCTGTTGCTGCCGACCGAGTCGCTGTCGGTGAACAGGGCGGTGCTAACCGTCACCATGACCACCGCTGCCGCGGCCACGGCCAGCAGCGTTAGAAGAACTGCTTTTGAGTAGGTCATTGCCATCACTTCCTACTCCCCCTTCCCATCACTGGACACTGATGCACTTCCATTCCAAATAGCAAGACGGGTCGCGAGGCGGTTTGTTGCACCGGCTAACCCCTTTGTTCACCGACTGTTCACCGCCTGTTAACCGGCCATGTGTCACAGGCAAGGAGCGAGGTAAAGTGCCTGGTACCCCTCCCGGGGGACCGCCGCACGCCCGCGTCAGGCTTACGGTGGGGAGTAGGTGACCTGCACGGCCGCCCAGTCCAGCCGGAAGTCGCGGGCCGTGCTGGCGGCGATGTTGGTGATGCGCAGGCGGAAGTTGGCGTTGGTGAAGTCGGTCGAGGCGTTCCAAGTGCGGCCCCAGGTGTCGGTAGCGGAGCCCAGGATGTACGTGGTCTGGCCGGTGGTGAGGTCGGGGGTGATCTTGACGGCCGTCCAGGTGGTGCCGCCGTCCCAGGACAGCTGCACGCACATGGCAGGCGTGTTCCCGGCGTTGTCCACCCAGGCGTCCAGCCGTACCTCGATGCCCAAGACATCGTATCCGGCGGGGATGGAGAAGCCGTAGTCGTAGAACAGGTGGCGGTCCCTCTTGTTGGAGGCGCAGTCGGTGCTGTTGCCGGAGCCGCTGTCCTTGTCCTCGGCGAAGTTGGCGTCATCGGCGCAGGCGTTGGCGGGGCTGGTCTGGAAGCCGTTGTTGTCGCCGCTGCCGCTGGTGACGGCGGCGTTGGCCGTGCAGTTGAGGAAGCCGGTGCCGGCGCCGTCCTGGTAGAAGGTCTCGCAACCGCCGCCGTCGGTGTCCGTGCCCAGGCCGCCGTAAGCGGTGTCGCTACCGCCGCCGCAGATGAGGACGTCGTTGCCGGCGCCCCCGCTCAGGAGGTCGTCGCCGTCGCCGGCGAGGATGCAGTCGTCGCCGCCGGTGCCGCTGATGATGGACTGGGAGGCCGACCCGCCCAGGATGAGCTCGGCGGCGCTGGTGGCGGTGATGTCGCCGCTGCCGGTGACGATAGACGTGAGGTTCAGAGAGGAGCACTGGGACGGCTTGAGGCTGTTGGCAGTGATCGCCTGCGCGCTCTGACCCACACTCGTGGTGGGAACAGTGTTGCCCGCCGCCACGGCCGCGACGGCCCCCACCAACACGAAGGCGGCCAGAGCGCGGGCGATCAACCGCGCCGGAAGCCCGGCCCCCATGCCATCTCCTCCGCTCTGCTGGTATGGCTACCGACGCGGCTCTCTCCCTCGCCGGCGTCCGCTATAGCCTCCGCGTCGGGGGCTTCGGTGGCGTCCGGCGGCGGGTAAGGCCGGCGGATAAGCAGGCGGTAGGGGTCCTTCTCCTCCGCGGCGCCGCTGGAAGACTGGTAGCGATACACAACGTCGCCCGCCTGCACCATATAGGAGTGGAGTTGTGGGCTCTCCTGGTGGAGGATCATGGCGTCGTAATGGTCGGCCAGCCGCGCCAGGCTGTCCATGGTCGCTACGTCCACGATTCCGTTCTTCGCCTTGGGGCCGGCATCGCGCACGGGGATCAGCCAGTGGCCGTAGTGGGCCTGGATGCGTGACGGCTCGTCGGCTTTGCGGGCCCGCGCAGCGAGGACGCCCAAAGCCAGCAGGCCCAGCAGGGAGAGGCCAGCGCCGATGACCGAGAGGAGCCGGGCCAACCACACGTCCAGACGCACCATCAAGATGGAGAGCCGGCTGGCCTCCTGTCTGGGGACCTCCACCGATCCCGTGGCAGCGGGACGGAAGGGGTCCTGGGCGGCCTGCTGGCCGCTGGCAGGCGTCTGGGCCGGTATGAGGATCCCCTGCACTCGATCGAGGGTGAAGGAGAGAGGCAGAGAGAAGGTGTCCTGGAGCTCCTGGCCGGCGATGGCGCCGCTGAGCCGTACGTCGGGCAGCACGGCCACGCCGTAGGCGTTGCGGCGGAGACCTGTCTGGGCCTCCAGGGCGTCCACCACGTTCTGCACCTGAAGCAGGTCGATGGTGGCAGCGGCTGTAAACCGGTCGCTGCTGAAGGGCGTTTCCGGCACCAGCTCGATGCTGCGCTTCCAGCCGCTGGAGTCACTCGCCTCCACGAGCAGGCGGTAGACGCCGGTCGTAGCGTGGGGCAAGTCGGTCGCCAGCTCGTACTGGAAGCCCACGTCGAGGGTGTGAGTCAGCCTCAGGAATATGGGATCGCCGGTGGTCACGGCCTCTTCGTCGTACAGGCCGTTGGGCGCGACCGCGGAGTATGTGAAGCCGCCCCGCTGGTCGTAGGAGACGGTGGACATGACCGTGTTCTTCTGGGGGCGAGCAAAAGCCAGAAGCCCCAGGACCAGAGAGGCCGCCGCCAGGATCCCGAGGAACGTCAGAGCCGTTTGTGCCGTGGAAGTCAGGAGGGGCAGCGATGGGGGGTCCCTGGCCAGCGGCTCCGCCCGACCCTTGGGCCGGCGCAGCCTGGTGCCGGTGGTCAATCCACCCATGGCGACCAGGGCCGCAGCGCCGGCGATGGCGGCGGCGATGTGGGGCGTGCGGAGCCAGCTGAAGGCGTCTCCCAGCATCGGGACGTCAAGCCACAACTTCCCAGCGATCTCCTGTTCGGTGGGGTGGTAGGGGTCCAGCCAATCGTTGTTATCGCCCTTGAGGACGTAGCGGAGCCCCTCTTGCTCTACGATGCGGTGCAGGACCAGGGCCCCTAGCTGACCATCGCGGTAGGCGACGACATCACCGCTCTGGTATTCGCCGGAAGGTCGCAGCATGACCAGATCGCCGGCGCCGAAGGCCGGCTGCATGCTGGACCCAGAGACGACGACGTAGGAGGTCTGGCCGCCCACCTGGGTGGGGGCCAGGAAGAGCCACGCCAGGACGGCCAGCGTGATGCCCACGCCGGCCGTGGCGATGCCTATCCAGGCTCTCGTCTTCATCTCCTGCGGGCGCGCGGGGGAGCCTCTCCCTTCTTGAAGGTGACCTAACCCTTCGCCTACTCGGAGGCGACGACGGTCAGGTTGTCAGCCGTGGCGGCAGTGGCCTGGGGAGCTGTGGTAGCGCAGCTCCAGGCGGTGTTCGTAGGACTGTTGGTAGTCGTGCAGCTGTACCAAGAGCCCGCGGTGACCAGCTGGATCTTGACGGTGTTGGCCAAGGCGCTGGTGCTCAGCGTCACCGAGTCGATGTTCGAGGGGGTGCTGGCGTTCAGGTTGTACACCACGCTGCTGATGGTGTAGCCCGATATCGCGCCGGCCCCCGAACCGACCTTGGCGCTGGGCACCGTGTTGGACGCGCTGAATGCGTAGACGGCCAGGGCCACCACCGTCACTGCCAGCACGACCACGAACAGCCGGAGCCTTCGGCTGCGCCCGATCCTGCTATACATGGTTTGCACCTTTCTCGGGGTGGTGTTTAGGCATTGACGGCCTCGGGTCGCTGTGGCGCGTGACCGTCACCGTCCTTTCCCCGGTTGGATTTGCGCGTGGTCCGGCGTACGGCGTACCTAGGTGATACGAACCGGTCTGGTACGGGCCGATCATTTTGTACCTCGCTTAGCAAGACGGGCGGGCGGCGCGGTTTGTTGCATCGTCTAAGCCCTTTGTTCACCAGTTGTTCACCGTCTGTAAACGGTTCTCCTGTTATGCCGGATTAGGGCTGACGAGGGCCTCTTGACAGCGCAGAACGGCTGTTCTATTATCAGCACGCAGGTTCTGCCATGCCCGACGCGTTGCAGCGCGCCCTCTCCCGCTTCCGCCCTGGCCGGCCGGCCGCCGACGGCGACGGCGCTGTCGCAGCCCGCATCTCGGCCGCCGCCTTTCGGGCCGCCGTGGAGCAGCGGCTGCGCAACCTGGAGCGGGACATGGGCGACCTCAAGGGCCGGCTCAACGGGCTGATATTCCTGGTACTGGGGACGGTGATCACGCAGGTGGTGCTGAAGGTGGCGCAGTAGGGGAGAACCGGAGAACCAGCAAACCATGGAACCAACAAACCAGGAGCAGACGTGAGGGTAGAAAGCGCAGCCGTGACTGAAGTGCGCGGCTTCGACAATCAGGCTCGGCCGCCGGCGGAAGTCGGCGGCTCCAAGCCGCGCATTTTAATGCGCGGTGCGGATAGACCCCTTGCCTGCCCCCTGCCGCTCGCCGCGCCCCCGAGAGAAAAGCCATCCCCGCGCACTGAAGTGCGCGGCTCGAGAAGGGGCATGGAGCCGCCGGTTTCAACCGGCGGGGACGGACATTCCCGCCTGCCACCGCTCCGGCCGTACCAGCTCGAAGCTGGCCGCGCCATCCTCGATTCCGTCCTGAACCGCCGCGGCCTGACCTTCACGGTGGTGATGGCGCGGCAGGCCGGCAAGAACGAGCTGTCGGCCCAGGTGGAGCTGTTGCTGCTGACGAAGCACGCCCGGCAGGCGCTGGACGGGGTGAAGTGCGCCCCCACCTTCGAGCCGCAGGGGCAGATCAGCCTGCGCCGGTTGTGGAGCCGCATCGTGCAGGCCGGCCTGGAACCTCTGGCCGCCCGCGAGGACGGGCGCGCCGTGCGCCTGGGCCGCGCCCGCCAGCTGTTCCTGTCGGCGGAGCCGGGGGCCAGCGTCATGGGCCACACCGCCGGCCTGCTGCTGGAGGTGGACGAGGCCCAGGACGTGGACCGCCAGAAGTTCGACCGCGAGTTCCGGCCCATGGCGGCCCCGGCCGGCGCTACCACGGTCTTCTACGGCACCCCCTGGGACGACTCGACGCTGCTGGAGCAGGCGGTCCAGGCCAACCGGGAGCTGGAGCGCCGCGATGGCCGGCGCCGGCACTTCGCCGCCGACTGGACGGAGGTGGCAGCCCTCAACCCGGACTACGCCCGCTACGTGGAGGCCGAGCGCTCCCGCCTGGGCGAGAACCACCCGCTGTTCCTGACGCAATACGCCCTGAAGACGGTCGCCGGCGGCGGCCGGCTGTTCAGCGGCGGGCAGCGGGCCCAGCTCCAGGGGACGCACTCGCGCCAGCATGCCCCGCATGGCGGGGAGGTGTATGTGGCGGGGCTGGACCTGGGCGGGCAGGAGCTCGCCGAGACGGGAGACAGGAGACAGGAGACACGCACTCACGACGCCACTGTGCTCACGATTGCTCGCGCGGTGCCGCCGGCTGCCGGCGCCGTGGTGCAGGAGCCGCGGCTGGAGGTGGTGGAGCACCTGTCGCTGACCGGGGAGCTCCACGATGCCCTGTTGGCCCGGCTGGCCGACCTGCTGCGCGAGGTGTGGCGGGTGCGCCGCCTGGCGGTCGACGCCAGCGGCCTGGGCGAGACCCTGGCCCGGCTGCTGGCGAAGGCCCTGGGCGCTGAGGTCGTGCGGCCGGTGCGCTTCAGCGCCGAGAGCAAGTCGCGGCTGGGATACGGCCTGCTGGCGGCGGTGAACGGCGGCCGGCTGAAGATGTACGCCGCCGATGGCTCGGTGGAGTTCGCCGAGTTCTGGCGGCAGGCGGAGCTGGCCCGCGTGGCCTATCGCCCCAACCGCACCATGAACTTCTACGTGGAGCCCTGGCAGGGGCACGACGACTACCTGGTGAGCCTGGCCCTGGCCGTGGAGGCGGCGCGCGACCTGGAGTCGCGGCCCCGTGTGGCTCGGGGGCGAGTCCCCGCGGAGGGCTAGAAAGGACCGCCGTCCAATGATCGAGCTGATCGAATCTCCCATTCGCTCGCGGGTGCGCGCCGACGCCCTGCCGGAGCACACCCGCTACCGGGACGACGGCTGCGACATCCATCCGCACTGCCTGACCTGCCCGCTGCCGCGCTGCCGCTACGACGCGCCGGGCGGCCTGCGGGCGCTGCTGAACGCCCGTCGCGACCGTCAGATCGTGGAGCTGAGGCTGGGCGGCGTCCCCGTGGAGGATCTGGCCTGGCGCTTTGGGGTGTCGCGTCGCACCGTGTTTCGCATTCTGGAGAGCCGCCCGCAGAACGGCAGGCGCATCAAACGTGACGGGTCGGGATCCGCCCGACCCGGCCGGCGTACAAGGGAGGCCCTGTATGCGTGAGCTTATGGCCCGCACCATCCACACCATCGGCTACATCGTTCTGACCGGCGGCGCGGTGTGGCTCATCATGCGCTTCGCGCCGGGGTAGAGCCGGCGCGGAAATCGGAAATCGAAACTCGCAACTCGAAACTCGTGGACATGGATAGGAGGCCCCAATGGTCACCGCCCTCGAAGCACGCAACATCTCGCCCCAAGATGCGCTGCCCCTGCCCCAGCAGCTCGTGCGGCTGGACCTGGGCCGCTTCCGGTCCTACCGCGAGAGCCTGGAGTTCTACCAGGGGCGCCAGTGGTTGGAGCCACAGCGCCGACGAGAGCGACGCCTGACCTTCAACTACGCCAAGGCCGTCATCGAGAAGACGGCGTCGTACACGATGTCGGGGGTCTCCTTCGTGGCCGATCCGGAGGACGGCTCGCCCGAGGCCCTGGAGCGAGCGCGCCGCGCCGAGCGGGCCCTGCGCGAGGTGTACGAGGCGAACGCGCTGGACCAGCTCGATTTCGACAACGAGATCGACTGCTCCGTGCTGGGCGACGCGGCCTGCAAGGTGACTTGGGACCCCGTCGAGCGGCGGGTCCGCGTGTCGGCGCCGGACGTGCAGGGACTGTACGCCTGGTGGCTGGGCGACGATCCTTCCCGCGTCTGGCGGGTCGCCTCCCGCTACACCCTCACCCACGAGGAGGCGGAGATGCTCTACCCCGGCATCCCCTCCCCGGCCGCTGGGTCGAGGGTCAGGGGTCAGGGGTCGAGGGGCGAGCATACGGTTGTCGAGGCCTGGACGGAGGGCGACTTCCAGGTGTGGCTGGACGGCGCCCTGTTGGACGAGCGGCCCAACCCTTACGGGTTCATCCCCTTCGTGATCTACCCCAATTTGAGAGAGCCCAAGCAGTTCTGGGGCGTGTCCGACCTGGCGGCCCTGAAGGAGCCCCTGCGGGAGCTGAACCGGGCCCTGTCCCAGCTCTCGGTGATCCTGGAGCTTTCGGGCAACCCCATCGCCGTGCTGGAGAACGTGACGGAGGCGCAGGACATCGCGGTGCAGCCGGGGGCGGTGTGGGAGATCCCGGAGAAGGCGAAGGCGTACCTGCTGGACCTGCTCCAGGGCGGGGGCGTCGGCCTGCATGTGGACTACGCGAACCTGGTCCTGCGCACCCTGCACGACCTCTCGGAGACGCCCCGCAGCGCCTTCGGGGAGAACCGC
>JACPQO010000171.1 GCA_016190405.1 Chloroflexota bacterium
GACTCGCCGCAGGCCAGGGGGTTCCTGGAGATCGTGGGGGAGGGGGCGGAGGCGCGGGGCTGGGGGCTCCCCCTGGCGCCGGAGCACCCCTGGGGGATGCACGCGCGCCTGCGTCGCGCGGAGGAGTTCCTGCGAGGGGTGCTGGAGGAGGCGGGGGCAGGCCAGAAGGCCTGATAGGGGCGCGTCATGATGCGCCCCTACTGTGCCAGCGCCTCCACCCGCTCGTGCTGAGGCTCTCGAAGCATGCGCGGGAGGTTGGGGCTCCGCTCGCCCTTCGAGACGCCCCTCCGCTGCGCTCCGGGGCTCCTCAGGGTGAGCGGGAAGGGAATGCGTTGCGTTCCGCGAACGCCTCCAGCAACGCGATGGCGCACTCGAGGGGTTTCACCGGCGAGCCGAAATATGCGCCCCTACACCCCCGTGGCTAGCTCGCCGCCTTGGCGCGGGCGGCCGTGACCACCAACTCCGCCGCCACCTCGTAGGGGAGGCGCCCGGTGTCGATGGACAGGTCGTAGAGGTTGGGGTCGTCCACCTCCACCTTCCAGAACTTCTTGTGGAAGGCGTGGCGGGCGCGGTCGCTGTCGGCGACGCGGCGGGCGGCCTCCTCCGGCGTGATGCCCTCGCGCTGGGCCAGGCGCTCGATGCGGAGCGGCTGGGGGGCCACGCAGAGGACGTGCAGGGCGCCGGGCAGGTCGCGCAGGATCATCTGGCCGCCGCGGCCCAGGATGACGATAGCGCCCCGCTCGCCCAGCTCGCGGATGAGGGCCGACATCGTCTTCATGTAGAGGGCGGCGTCCAGGTGGGGCTCCTCGCGCTCTGCCGCCAGGTCGGCGTAGGTGCGCGAGAGGAGGAGCTCCAGCCCGCCGGCGCCGGTCAGGGGGTCGGCCCCGGAGGCGGCGGAGCGTTCCAAGAAGTTGCGCAGGGTGGCGGCCAGCCGCTCGCCGAAACTTTCGCAGCGCTCGTCGCGTTCGGCCATGGCGACCACGGGGACGCCGAGGCGCTGCGCCGCCTCCACCAGCAGCTGCTGGTCCACGAAGTCGATAGCCAGGGCCCGGGCGGCGGCCTCGCCCACCTCCCGCGCGCCGCTGGCCAGGTTGCCAGACATGGTCACGACGGGCATATCTTCTTCCCTTCCTTCCCCTTCCACCTTACACCTTCTGCCAGCCCTGCCCCCCGGCGTAGGGCGTCCTCAAGTATATCTGAGCGACGCGACTTGTCAAGATGATGCAAAGCGCCCGGGAGCGGCTGGGGTACAATTGGTCTGGCATGGCCGAGCGCGAGCAGCGGCAAGAGAAGGCGTACCGGCTTCCCGTCTCGTACATGCTGCGTTTCCTGCTGGCGACGTTGTTGGGCCGCCAGCGCGATCTGGGGCACGACATCAAGGGCGTCCTGAAGTCGGCCCGGCCCAGGGCCCGGGTTAGCGGCGACCACCACATCCCGGCGGAGGGGCCTTTCGTCCTCGTGGCCAACCACTACGACCGGCCCGGCCTGAAGGTGTTCTGGGGCGGCATGCTGGCGGCCGGCGCCATCTACGACCGGCGGCGGACCGGGCGCTCCCTGCACTGGCTGATGACCAGCGAGTGGTATAACTTCCGCCTGGGCGGGGTGCTGCCGGTGCCGGTCTGGTTCCTGCGCTGGCTGTTCCGCCGCATCGCGCGGGTGTACGGGCTGGTCGTCGTGCCCCGCTCCGGGGAGCGGGCCATGGGGCGGGCGGCGGCGATGCGCACCATCCTGGACGTGGTGGACAAGCAGGGGGAGCCCATCGGCCTGTTCCCGGAGGGCCTGGGCAAGGACGTGCTCATCGAGGCGATGCCGGGGACGGGGTTGTTCCTCCAGTCCCTGAGCAGGCGGGGCATCCCCATCCTGCCGGCGGGCATATACGAGGAGGACGGGGTCCTCCGCGTCGGCTTCGGGCCGGCCTTTGCGGTTGAGGTCGGGCGCCAGGGCGAGAAGGACGAGCGGGACCGGCTGGCCCGGGAGCAGGTGATGGCGCACATCGGGCGCCTGCTGCCGCCGCGCATGTGGGGGCCGTACACCGCGGCCATCGAGCAGCTGCTGGAGCGCAGCGGGCGCATCGCCTGACCGATGGCGCGGCCGGCGGCCCCCGGGCTACCTGTTGTCAACCGCCTGCTGTACGCCTCCGGCTCCCTGGGCGGCAACCTCATCTCCCGCTCCCGCGACCTGTGGCTCATCTTCTTCTACGCGCCCCCGCCGGACGCCGACATCGCGGAGAGGGTGCCCATCCTGGCCCTGGGCGGCCTCCTCACCGCCGCCCGCGTCCTGGAGGCCCTGGATGACCCCATCATCGGCTGGTGGAGCGACCGTACGCGCTCGCGCTGGGGCCGCCGCATCCCCTTCGTGGTCCTGGCTACGCCCTTCTACGCCGTCTTTTTCGTCCTCGTCTGGACTCCCCCCGATAGCCACGAGACCTTGCGCAACGCCGTCTATTTCTTCGTCATGCTTCAGGCCTTCCATCTGTTCAGCACCCTGTCCGGCGGCCCCTTCGAGTCGCTGCTGCCGGAGATCGCCCGCACCCCGCGCGACCGGGTGAGCATCGTCACCTGGCAGACGGCCTTCGGCACGCTGGGGGCCTTCATCGGCTTCGTGGCCAGCGGCGTCATCATCGACATGGCCGGCTTCCAGGCCATGGCCCTGACCATGGCCGTGCTGGCCCTGGCCTCCCGCTACATCGCCCTGGCCGGGGCCTGGCGGCACACGCAACTGGAAGTAGAGCCGGCCACGGTGAGCGCCTGGCAGGCGGTGCGGGCCACCTTCCGCAACGACCAGTTCCTGTTCTTCCTGCCCACGTTCATCCTGTTCAACATGGCGATCTCCATGATGACCGCGGCCCTCCCCTACTGGACCAGCGCCGTCCTGTTCCGCGGCTTTCCGGAGGATATCGCCAACCTGGAGTCCGGGAATATCGCCACGCTCCAGCTCTTCGGGCTGGAGATGGGAATCGCTGGCGGACTTATCGTCGGCCTCCTCACCGGGGCTGCCATCATCGTCGTGCTGCTCGCCCTGCCCGTTGTCTACCGTCTCTCCCTCAGCCGGGGCAAGGCGTGGGTCTACTCGGCGGCGATGCTCCTGGGCGCCCTGTACCTGCCCTTCATCGCCTTCATGGGCTTCCTGCCGGGGATCAACCCCTTCAGCCAGGCGCTCCTCTTCGTGGCCGGCATGGGGCTGCCCATGGCCGCCGTGTTCACCTTCCCTAACGCTATCCAGGCCGACATCATCGACTACGACGAGGCCCGCACCGGCTTCCGCCGCGAGGCCGTCTACTACGGCACTCAGGCCACTATGGAGAATATCGCCTTCTCCTTCGTCCCCCTCAGCCTGGCCGCGCTCCAGCTCCTGGGCGGCACGGCCGACAACCCCCTGGGCGTGCGATTGGTGGGCCCGGTGGCCGGCCTCACCGCCTTCATCGGCTTCCTGACGTTTCGCGGCTACCGGCTGCCGGACGCGGTGACCGAGGAGAGCTTGCGGCAGGCCGGCTTCCGGCTGCCGCAGCGGGAGACGGCCATCTAGTGGGGGTAGGCCCCGCATCCCGCTGCCGCAGTGTCTGACCCACCGCTCAACCACCCCCAGATTCCTTCGCGAAGATGGGTTGTGCCGCGCGCGGGGGTGGAGCCGCTCAGAATGACATCAGGGCGGCCACCACCGGGTTCTCCGGCGGCCCGAAGACGATGCCGATGTGGTCGCCGTCCCGCGGGATGTAGTCGCTCCAGTCGTCCAGTTGCTCGCCGTTGACGAACACCTGGAGGGCCGCCTCCGAGCCGTCGGGGCACTCATCCCCGTTGCGGTACGTGTGGCGGCTGCCCGGCAGGCGCATCTCGGACTCCGTGAGCGTGCCGCCGCCATACTCGAAGAACTTGACCAGGCGGGCGCCGTCGCCCTCCTCGTACGGGAAGAAGGGATGGATGTGGATGACGCCGTCGGCGTGGGTGTGGACGCCGCCCTCCCACAGCGGCAGGTTGGGTTGGAGCTCGCCGCAGATGAAGATGCGGTAGGTGGCGTGCCAGTGGTCGCGACCGATGCGGGGAGCGCCGCCGGCCGCGTGCTCGTCGGCGCTGCCCGGGCTGAGGACGGTCGCCACCAGCGCGGCCACGAAGCCGAGGGCCAGCGCCGCCGGCAGCACGACGAGCAGGAGCCGCCGCCACTCCCCGATATGCATCGGCGCCTCCCTTATCCGCCCCTACTCCTCCGCCCCACCGGGAACAAGGGACAAGGAACAGGGAACAAGACCCCACCCCCCTGTTGCTTGTTGCGTGTTCCTCCCCCTTAGCGGATGGTGATGGTCCCCGTCATCAGCGAGCGGTTGAAGTCGTCACGAAAGGCGTAGGTGCCGGGCTCATCTAGCTGGCCAACCAGCTCGCCGGTGTCACCGGTCTTCCTGAGGTCGGGCGAGACGAGGTCGTCGTCGGTCTCGTACTGGCCGTCGGGCCCGGCGATGCGCAGGTTGTGCACGAACTTGCCGCTGTTCACCAGGTTGATGCGGAACTTCTGGTCGGCGTCGATGGTGAGCTCTTTAGGCTCGAAGAAGCCGTCGCCCATGGTCACGTCGAAGGTGACGTCCACCGGCTCAGCCGCCCCCGTCGGCTCAGGGGTCGCCGTGGCGGCGGCTTCCTTCACCACGATCTTGCCTGTCGCGAAGGGCTCGCCCGTTTGCGGGTCGTTGGCCGTCGGGTCCTTGAACTCGATCTCGCCGGCCGTGTCGAACTTGACCACCACCACGCCCTGCAGTCCGGGCTCGATGATGTCGGGGTTGCTGACGTAGTCGTCCGTGGTCTCGTATTCAGCGTCCGTCCCGGCCACCCTGACGCCGTGGGAGACGGCGGCGACGTTCGTCACCAGCAGCTTCACGGTCTCCCCGGCGTCCACCTCGATGGAAGCGGGCGCGAAGGCGGTGGCAGCTTCGTCGCCGCTGACCTCCAGCTCCACCGTCCTTGTCGCCTGGCTTTCGGCAATGATGGTGCGGTCTGCCTGTTGGACGGGGGCCTGCTCCTCCGGCCCGAACACCATACGGACGCGGTCGCCGTCGCGGGGGATGTAGCGGCTGAAGTCGGCCATACGCTCACCGTTGACGAAGATCTGGACGATGCCCGGACGGCCATCGGGGCACTGGTCGCCGTTCTTGTACTCCTTGCGGCTGCCGGGCAGGCGGAGCTCGTCCTTGGTGAGCTTGCCGCCGCCGTACTCGAACCACTTGACCAGACGGGCGCCGTTACCTTCCTCGGAGGGGGTGAAGGGGTGGATGTGGATGACGCCGTCGGCGTGGGTGTGGACGCCGGCCTCCCAGGTCGGGACGTTGGGCTGCCGCTCGCCGCAGATGAACGTCTGATAGGTGGCGTGCCAGTGGTCCTGGCCGATGCGCGGCGCGCCCGTCGCCGCGCGGGTGAAGAACAGCAGGCCCAGGATGCCGAAGACGACGATGATGATGGCCACCACGGGCACCCAGGGCGGGAAGTAGAAGCCGGTCAGCCGCCGCCACCAGCGGGCCGGCCCCCGCCTGGGCAGGGGCTGCTCGCGGTAAGTCCGGGCCTGGCCGCGGCGCCAGAAGCTGAGGGGCGATGTGTCGGCTGGGGTGGCGCCGGCCACCGCCTTTTCGGGGGCGCGTTCTCGGGCCGGCCGCTTGGGCTTCGGTTCGGCCCTCTCGCGCTCCTCCCGGCGGCGGCGCAGGCGGAAGCTGAAGCGGGAGGGCAGAACGCCGGGCGCCTCGCTCTCCTCGCTGATGCTCAGCTCATCTTCCGGCCGCTGAGGCCCGGAAGGCCCTTCGCTGCGGCCGCGGCGATGCCCCCGCCGCCGTCTGCCTCTCTCCCTAGCCACTAGACGCTCCCTTTCTCCCCCTCGGCCGCCAGCGGCGCCGCTGGCCGGTACTTCTCATCCAGCCTCTTCACTTTGCCTACGTTCTCTTCCTCCGATGGGTCTGCTGAAGCCGAGAACCACGACTCCAGTATCTCGGCCGCCGTGGCCTCCGAGACGGCCGCCAGGCTCAGGCAGAGAACGTTGGCCTGGTTCCAGGCCCGTGCTCCCGCCGCTGTCTGGGCGTCGCCGCAGAGCGCGGCGCGCACCCCCGGCACCTTGTTGGCCGCGATGGAAACGCCGGTGCCCGTCCAGCAGAACAGGACGCCCTGGTCGGCCTGTCCGCAGGCCACGGCCTCGGCCACGGCCTGGGCCACGTCCGGCCAGGGCAGCGGCTCTCCTTTGAGAGGCCCGTACAACCGTACCTGGAAGCCGCGGCGGCGCAGCTCTTGCTCCACGAAATCCGTCAGCTGCGACCGCTCGTCGCTCCCCAGAGCGATGCGCAAGCCGTCACCGACAAGGATGGGGATGCACTGGCCTCATCGCCATCATTATAAGGCAGTCCATATCCGATACGCCATGCGGGGAACGCGGGATGGTCTGTAGAGCGGGCGGCCCGGCAGCGGCGCCGTCAGCCGCTTCTCAAGTCCCTACGTCTGTTGCGCCTGGAGCTAACCTTGCTTCTTGGCGGCCGCCGGCCGCTTCAGGATCAAGTAGCTCGTCTCCATCCGAATCAAGGGGTGGACCGCGGCCGCTTCCCAGCCCTCCTGGCCCAAGGCGTCCAGGTAGCGCCTGACGAAGCTAGTGCGGTGCTCCCCGCTTTGCCGGATGAACTCCGAACCCTCCGAGGAGATGCGTCCCCGGAAGTCCACGTATGCGACCTTGTATTCCCAGGTTGCCATGTTCGCCTCTCCTTCTGGCGGCGAACCGGCGCCGGTGATCCAAGGGCCGCCCGCTCACGTACTATTATCGCAGATTCCAGCCACAAGGACGAAGGAGGTACGATGACAAGAGTGGGCCGCCGCCTATCCCGCCGCACGTTGCTGCGCTCCGCCGCCCTGGGCGGCTCCGGCCTGCTGGCAGCCTACCTGGTGGGCTGCGGCGGCGACGGCGAAGAGGCCGTCTCTAGAGCTACAGCCACTGGCTCCATCACCCCGTCGCCCCGCGCCACCTCCACCTCGACGCCGGCGCCGACGGCAACGGCTGCTGTCCTGCGCTGGCGCCCCCTGTCGCCGTCCGGCCCTCTGCCGCCCGCCCGGCGCGACCACTCGCTGACCACCAACGGCCGGCTGCTATACCTCTTCGGCGGCCGAGGAGCGGACACCTTGAGCGACCTGTGGTCGTACGACCCGGCCACCAACGCCTGGAGCGAGGTGGCGTCGACGGACGGGCCGCCGGCCCGCTTCGGCCACAACACCTACCTCGACAGCGCCCGCGGACGCCTGATCGTGTTCGGCGGCCAGAACGGCGCCAGCTTCTTCAACGACCTATGGGCGTTCGACGTCGCCGCGGGAGGCTGGTCGCAGCTGGCGGCGGGGGAGACGGTCCCGGCGCCGCGCTACGGCGCCGGCGGCGCGCCGGACGGCGCCGGCCGCTTGCTGGTGACGCACGGCTTCACCAACGCCGGCCGCTTCGACGATACCTGGGGCTACGACCCCGCCCAGAGCGCCTGGACCGACCTTTCGCCCCAGGGCCAGCGGCCCGTGGAGCGCTGCCTGATGCGGGCCGCCTGGGACGGCGCGGCCAATCGCCTGCTGATCTTCGGCGGCCAGACCAATGCGACGCCCTTCCTGGGCGACCTGTGGGAGCTGCGCGACGGCGTCTGGAAGGAGTTGGTGGCGGAGCCCAAGCCATCGCCCCGCAAGTTCTACGCCATGGCGTTCGACGGCCAGGGCGGCCGGCTGCTGCTGCTGGGGGGCGACACGGCGGACGGGTCCCTCAGCGACCTCTGGTTCTTCGACTCCGGCGCCAACAGCTGGAGCGAGCAGTCGCCGGAGGGGGAGGGGCCCTCGCCTCGCTTCGGCCACGATGCCGTCTGGCTGGCGGACTCCCGCCGCCTCATCGTCTTCGGGGGCAGGACCGCCGAGGCCGACTCCAACGAGCTGTGGGAACTGAGCGTACCGTTGTAGGGCCTCGGAAGGAGAACTCGACCGCAGCTTGAAAGCTGCGGCATCGACAACTTATTGATGCCGCGCCTTTTAAGGCGCGGTGCTGTACGCAAGAGCATGAGTCTGTGCGACGCTATCTCCCCCCTTGCTGCTGTTGACATGACCAGCGCCAGCGCGTCTAATACAACTGGCCGGCGAGGATCATTGCCGGCTGGGCAGGCCACAGCACCCCAAGGAGCAGGCAGATGACGACGACGACCCGCACGTCCGCAACCGACCGTTTCTTTGACGCCCTGCTGGAACGGCAGGAAGCGATTTTCGATAGCATCAGGGGCGGCAGCGACCGCTACCACCGTTTTGTGCGCAGCCTCGTCGAGGGGGCGCGTCAGGGCAGCCACGATTGGGCGGAGGTGGGGCGGCGCTGGGCCCAGCGCC
>JACPQO010000172.1 GCA_016190405.1 Chloroflexota bacterium
GGAGATGGGCGTCCGCACTCACTACCTCCACTCGGAGATCGACACGCTCGAACGCGTGGAGATCCTGCGCGACCTGCGCCAGGGCGTCTACGACGTCGTCGTCGGCATCAACCTGCTGCGCGAGGGCCTGGACCTGCCGGAGGTCAGCCTGGTGGCCATCCTGGACGCCGATAAGGAGGGCTACCTGCGCTCCGAGTGGTCGCTTATCCAGACCATGGGCCGCGCCGCCCGCCACGTCGATGGCCGCGTTATCATGTACGCCGACACGATGACGGACTCGATGCGGCGGGCCATCGACGAGACGGAGCGCCGCCGCCGCGTCCAGGAGGAGTACAACCGGGAGCACGGCATCGAGCCGGAGGGCATCCACAAGGCGATCCGCGACATCACGGACCGCGTCCGCCAGGTGGCCGAGGAGCGGCCGGAGTACGTTACCGGTCAGATCCCCCGGGACGAGCTGGCGCGGCTCATCAAGGAGCTGGAGAAGCAGATGAAGGACGCCGCCAAGAGCCTGGAGTTTGAGAAGGCGGCCCTCCTGCGGGACCGCGTCGTGGAGATGCGCCGCGAGCTGGTGGGCGATGAGGAGGGGCTGAGCCTGATCGCTGCCATGCGCCGGGGCGGCGGTGGGCCCATGCCGCGCCATGGCGCCGGCCGCGCACGCCCGTCGCGGCGGCGCCGCTAGCGCCTTGACAGCCCAGCGTACTCCTCCTAGAATGCGGTTCACGATGCACACGTCCCGTCCCAAAGGCGCGCCCGGTGTACGCGCCATCGTTGGTCTCATCCTGTACCCCTCGGTGGAGGGCCGGACGTAGCCTCGTTTTCGGACAAGCTCTTCGGGCCCGCCGCCGACCCCAGCGGTGGGCCCGATGCTTTTCAGGAGGTGATGCGCAATGCTGCATGTGGACAAAAGCTGGTACGCCGACCCCGCTCTCCACGGGCCGGACTATTTCCGCTTGTTTTACGGTGGACGCCCCGAGGTGGAAGGCACCGCCCAGGAGGTGGACTTCCTCGTCGAGAAGCTGGAGCTGAGGCCGGGCGCCGCGGTCCTCGACCTATGCTGCGGCTGGGGCCGCCACTCGCTGGAGCTGGCCCGCCGCGGCTTTCGCGTCGTTGGCGTGGACATGAGCGAGCACTTCCTGGCGATGGCCCGCGCCCGGGCGGCCGCCGAGGGCCTTGGCGTCGATCTCCTGCGCGGCGACATGCGCCACATCCCCTTCCAGCCCGCCTTCGACGCCGTCGTCATGATGGGCTCCCCCTTCGGCGTCCTGGAGAGCGACGAGGAGGACGAGCGTGTCTTCCACGCCGTCGCTCGCGCCCTCAAGCCCCACGGCTCCTTCTTCCTGGCCACCGTGAACCGCGAGGGCGTTATCCGCAACTACCGGGAGCGCGACTGGCGGGAGAACGCGGATGGCACCATCGTTGTCTTCGAGCGGCGGCTGGACCTGCCCAGCAGCCGCAATCTGGACCGCATGTTGGTCATGGCGCCCGGCCGTGAGTGGCGCGAGCACAGGGTGCGCTTCCGCTTCTTCACCCTCACCGAGTTCTCCCAGATGCTAACTCGGGCCGGGCTGGTGCTGGAGGGTCACTGGTCCGATTTCCTGGGCGGCGAGTTCACCATCGACGGGATGCGATTGCTGCTCCTGGCCCGACCTGTAGCCCAACCCGTGGGTCAGGGTCCTAGCCCTGACCATACCGACGCCGGGTCCTCGCCCCACAAGGAGGACGAGCGATGAACGACGAACCCTGGTACGTGGAGCTGTTCCGCCGGGGCGCCTGGTTCCGGCGCTTCGTGCCCCGCATCGACCCGGCACTCACCGCCCGACAGGTGGAGTTCATCGTGGAGGCGCTGGGCCTACCGCCTGGCGCCAGTGTCCTCGACCTCTGCTGCGGGCCCGGTCGCCACGCCGTGCCCCTGGCCCAACGGGGCTTTGCGGTCACCGGACTTGACCTGTCGGCCTACCACCTGCGGCTGGCCCGCCAGGCCGCCCGCCAGGCCGGCGTGGGCGCCCGCTGGGTCCAGAGCGACATGCGGGAAATCCCCTTCGCGACCGAATTCGACGCCGTCATCAACATCTTCACCTCCTTCGCCTACTTCGAGAGCGACGAGGAGGACTTCCGCGTGCTGACGGGGGTGTCGTGGGCCCTGAAGCCGGGCGGCCGCTTCCTCATCGACACTATCAACCGCGAGTGGCTGATGCGCCACTTCCAGCCGACCCGCTGGGAGCAGTTGCCGGACGGCAGCCTGCACCTGGAGCGGCCCCGCTTTGACCCCTTGACCAGCCGTGTGGAGTCGGAGTGGATCCTGGTCACCCCGAGCGGTCGCCGCGAGACCCACACTATCCGCCTGCGCTGGTATACCCTGACGGAGATGGCGAAGATGCTTTCGCGGGCGGGGATGACCGTACGACAGGTGTGGGGCGGCTTCGACGGCCAACAGTACGGCCTGGACAGCCCGCGTATGATAGTGCTGGCTCAGAAGGAGGGCAGCGCATGACGGCCAGCCGCGCCGGCGGGACGATGGACTTCTACGAGGAGGTCTTCTGCCGCGTCGCGCCCCAGCAGCTCACGGTGGAGCGGCTCCAGGCGGAGCTGGCCCTTATCGACCTGGCGCTGGCATTGCCGCCCGGCGCCCGGCTGCTGGACCTGGGCTGCGGCTACGGACGTGTCGCTATCCCCCTCGCGCAGCGGGGCTACGCGGTCACCGGCCTCGATGCGTCCGGCAACAGTCTGCGGGAGGCCAGGCGGTCCGCGCGAGTCGCCGGCGTGCGCGTGCGCTGGCTGCACCGCGACATGCGCGACATCCCGTTCGC
This sequence comes from Chloroflexota bacterium, assembly GCA_016190405.1. Next base: position 2,811 of record JACPQO010000172.1, read on the forward strand.
GGACTACTTCCAGGGCGCCATCTGTCTGGGCGCCTTCGGTGTCCTGGAGACCGACGAGGACGACATGAAGGCCCTCGTCGCGGTGCGTGAAGCGCTCCAGCCGGGTGGCAGGTTTCTCCTGGACCACAAGAACCGCGAATGGCAGGTCCGCCATTTCCAGCCGGCGGGGCGCATCGAATTGCCCGACGGGGCCTTGAGTGAGTGGCGGACGGAGATCGATCTCGTGGGGGGCTACCGCTGGGACCGCGAGCTGTTCATCGAGGCTGACGGCGGCAGGCGGGAGTACTCGGTGAGGGAACGGCTGTACACTCTGGAGGAGCTCGAGGCCATGATGGAGGCGGCCGGCCTGACCGTCCTCCAGGCCTGGGGAGATTTCGCGCGCGGGAAGTACGGGCCGGACAGCCCGCGCATGATCGTGCTGGCGCAGAAGCCGTAGGGGCCTAGCGTCAGCGCTAATGGTCACAAGGCGATTGAGGGCGCGTGGCGGCGCACTACCGTGCGACGACCCGTTCGCCCTGAGCTTGTCGAAGGGCAGGCATCGGCGTTCCAACTCTGTTGCGAACCCTGAGCGGAGTCGAAGGGTGAGCCCCGGACTGCCGGAGCAACGCCTCTTGGTGGACATCATGCCCGCGCCCCAGGGCCACGATCGGCCACTAGTGTCAGTAATGACCTTCAGGTCTGCTGGGCGTGAGGCAGGGCTAAAGCCTGCCGCTACTGCGCCGCCGGAACAGACAGGCCCCCCGATCTCTCGGGGGGCCTGTTATCTTTCGTTCCGTCTCGCGTCCGGCTCTATCTTTCGGCGGATTACCCGCGCGATGGGCACTCAGGCCTCATACGCTCACGAGCCGGACAGCGATCTTCGGGTTCCCCGGCGCCTCTACGCAGGGGAGCTTGCGGCCTCCACCTGGAGTACCGCGAACACTGCGTGAAGCCTTGTCACGCGGCTCTCACCTCCAGTCGGTCTTGGCTTACCTAACGTATAGCACTGCCGCGAGAAGGTGTCAAGCAGATGGAGTCGTGAATTTAGTTTAAGAAATCGTAAGCCGCGAGTAAGCCAGGCTGGCCCGTCGCTATTCGAACCGCTCGCTGTCGTCGCCGGAGACCAGCACCTCTCTGGACTGGCCTCCCTCGGCGGCCGCGACAATCCCCTCCTGCTCCAGCAGGTCGATGAGACGGGCGGCCCGCGGGTAGCCCACGTGCAAGCGGCGCTGCAGCAGCGAGGTCGAGACGCGGGAGTGCTGGAGGGCCAGCTCCTTGGCCGCCTCGTACAGGGGGTCGTCGTCGGGCTCCGGCCCCTCACCTTCTTCCACCTGTGCCTCGTGGATCAGGTGGTCCATGGCCTGCGGACGCAGGTGCCGGAAGCGCTCGTTGCTCCACCAGGTCACGAGCCGGTCCAGCTCCTGGTCGGAGACGAAGGCCCCCTGGAGCCGCTTCGGTTTGGCGGCGTCGCTGGGCATGAACAGCATGTCGCCCCGGCCCAGGAGCTTCTCCGCCCCGCCGCTGTCGATGATGGTGCGCGAGTCCACCTGCGAGGAGACCGCGAAGGCGATGCGGGTGGGGAAGTTCGCCTTGATCAGGCC
>JACPQO010000169.1 GCA_016190405.1 Chloroflexota bacterium
CGGCGTTCGACGACTTCCCTAACTGGTCGCCCGATGGGTCGATGATCGCTTTCGGCAGCTGGCGCGACGGCAACGCGGAGATCTACACGATGACCGCCAGCGGCGGCTCGCAGACCCGCCTGACGATGAACGCGGCGTTCGACGACTTCCCTAACTGGTCGCCCGATGGGTCGATGATCGCTTTCGGCAGCGAGCGTGACGGCAATACGGAGATCTACACGATGACTGCCAGCGGCGGCTCGCAGACCCGCCTGACGACGGACCCGGCGGGAGACTTTTATCCCGACTGGCAGCCGCTGGTGCCAGCCACGCCCACGCCCACGCCTTGTCCTAGGCTCTGTCCCGTAGGCGGCATCGTGGAACTGGTGGCTGGAGAGTCCGCTCCAGCGGCGCCCGCATCGGACTCTTCGGCCAAGGGCTACGCTGCGGCAGCCGTAGCGGCGGCGGTGGCCGGAGCAGTCGCGATCATGGCCAGCGCCTGGTACGCGCGGAGGCGAGCGCGGAGGTAGGGGCAGGGCTCGCCCCTGCCCCGGTGAGAGCGCCCGCGAGGGGCGCCCCTACGCCGGTTCGGCCTCCGTCTCCGTGGCGGCGATGTGCAGCTCGGCGAGCTGCTCCGGGGTCACCGCCGTCGTCGGCGCGCTAGCCCCGCCGGGCGGTCGGGGCCACGTGGTCACGAGCGAAAGCCGCGGCCTCGCTGAAGCGCTCCGGCGGAACGTAGAGGCGCAGCGGGTGATGCCAGCGCCGCCGCAGGGTGATGACGTGGCGGCGCTCGTCGAACTGGGCGCGACGGACATCCTCCCACTTGGCCTCGCCCGACGAAGGGAGGAGCAGCGAAGCCGCGGCCACCAGGTTGCGCACCTGCGGCGAGCTCCCTCCCCAGAACAGCGCCGCGTTTTCGACGCTCTCCGAGGCGCTTTCGGAGGTTGTGGCGGCGGCACCCTGCGAACTGAGCGTGAAACGCGTGGTCACGCCATTCGCCACGGCAAGGGCCGCGAACAGGCCCAGCCCGACCACACCCAGCCCCGCGGTGAGCGCAATCGCAGCGTAGACCTTCAGCGCGAAGCCGACACCGCCGTTGGCACCGGCGAAGAATACCACCAGCGGCGTGCCCAGCGCGATGGCGAATCCCAGGCCAAAGGCCAGGGCGGCCCACCCCCAGCGGACCCAGACGTAGCGGTTGTTGAGAATGGGGATGCGATAGCTCCAGGCGAGCCCGTCGGCGGGGGCAGGCGACGGCGCGGGCTCACCCGGCACCTACGGCTCCTGCCACTCGTACCAGAAAACGGTGGAGACGTGCTGAGCGTTCTGCTGACCTGCCGTGAACTTGACCACCAGACTCTTGTTGCCGCGTCTATTATCGGGCGCCTCCCACGCGAAGCTGGAGGTCGGCCGATCCTTTGCATTGGCCCGCTCCTCGCCAGGAAGGCTATACACAATGTCCGACCCGCGCCACGGCTCCCCCCGCAAGCTGTCGGCCAGCAACACTATGAGGTCGGTTGTGGTCCAATAGCGGCACAACTCCTCGGTGGTCGGGCCTTGCCACGAGCACAAGCCTGACTGACTCGCGGTCAGGGTGCCGGTCACCTCCTGGCCGGGCGTGAGACGGTCTGGCGGCCGGCTCCACGAATGCTGCGACGTTCCGTTGGCGACCACCGCGCCCGTGACCTGGCACCCGCCGCTCTGTGTTGTCGTCGCGCCGGTTTCCGTGGATGCCGCTGTCGTTCCGCCGCTGCAGGCTAGACCCGGGTAGCCGAACTGTGTCTCGTACTTTTCGAAGTCGGTGTCGACGTACTTCAGCACCCACTGGCCGGTGCCTTCCTGGGCGGCCGGCGTCGTAGCCTGGGCGGGCGTCCCAGTGCTCGCCCCAATCTTCGCGATAGCTTCGCCGCGGCCGACCAGGCGGTCTTTCCCGTCGTAGACGGTAAGGGTGACGGGGTACTCACCTTGCTTCGCGAAGACATGCATCGCTTTCAGCGTCAGGTTCTCCTTGGGCGTGCCATCGCCGTAGTCCCACTCGTAGCGTGCATCCTCCACCTGGGCGGGCATTGTGGCAGCAAAGGAGAGGTCGTCGCCGGGGTTGCCGGTGATACGGTCGGGGGCGATGGTCACCTGGTTGTAGATAACGGTGACGCGGTAGAAGTCGATGTAGTCATAGATGTAGTTGCCCTTGGCGTTTAACCTGCTGTTCCAGATGGCGATTCCGAGCCTATTCTCGCCCGGATCCAGGGGGATACTGGGCTCTTCAATGCTGGCGTGCGGGGTTCCGAGCGCGGTCTCGCCCGGTCGCAGGACGCTGATGGCCTCGAACAGCACGTCGTCCACAAGGACATACACCTTGAACTGAGGGTCCGGGAAGGGGACACCATCGATCAGCGGGATTCTCTCCGCGAGGGCGTTGGATGCGCCGCTCACGGTGTACTGCGGGAAGTACTCGCCGCCGACGGCGCCGCCCTCCATCTCCGCGAAACGCGCGCCGACAGCCTCCCAATCCACGAGCGCTGAGACCGCGTTGTAGCCGATCTTATCGAAGTTGGTCGGGTCAGAATCAGCGGTGAGGGCAGAGCGGTAGGGTTTGAAGACGCCGTTGACGAATTCGATCTTCCCGTCGGCGCTCTTCACGCCAGGGAAATTAGGGTCGGCAATCCAGATATTGCCGCCCTCGATCTTGTACGCGACCACCGCGTGGCCGCTGCCGGCGGCCGAGTCGATGAGCCCGACGAGCTGGGGAGCGTGCGTGACATGCAACGCGTAAGCGAAGGCGAGCATCTGCAGCGTGTCATCAGTCCCTCTGAGCGAACGGAGCAGGTTGGCCACGATCTCCCATTTCAGGTCCTTCTGGACGGTGGACGCCAGGCGGTAGGCGAGGTTGTCGTCCTCCCAGAGGGCCGGGGTCTTCTCCTCGTCGGACAGGTAGTTGTCGTAGCGGCCGTAGAGGTCCGGTTCGCTCCTGAGCTTGCGCTCGTAGTAGTACCACATGGCCGCGATGCTCTGGCCGGCGCAGTGGCCGCCCTGCTCGATGTAGGAGCCGTTGTTGACGAACTGCCAGTCGTCCACGCCCGGGCGGAAGCCGGAATCGACTGTGATATTGAGCAGGGCGGACTCCAGGATCGATGAGATGAAGAAATCGCTGAAGTGCCGGGTGGCGATGGTGACGGATGAGCCGTCCTCGGCCAGGACGGGCATCCCCTCCAGGGCGCCCGTGTCCCGGTCGTAGAAGAAGGCCATGGCGAAGTGGCCCTCCGGCACCTGCACCGGCACCTTCACCGTCATGACCTCGTCAGCGTAGCCGCCGCCGGTCTCGACCCGGATGAGCGGCGACAGGGGGTTGATGCGATCGTCGTAGCTGTGACCGGTAATGGGCCGGTAGGAAACGATGAAGTCGCGCGAGCCCTGGTAGGAGCCGGCCGGGACTTTCAGCTCAAGGCCGTGCAGCGGGTCGCCCGGCAGGGCGACGGCGATGTCGGCGCCGCCCTCGGCGACGGAGGCGCGGGCGGCCTCGGCGAACTCGCCCAGGCTGAGTTCGCCGCTCACCCCACCGGATGATGTCCCCTCGCCACCTCCTCCCCCACAGGCCGCTCCCGCGATGCCTATGAGCACCAACGCCGCTACGCCCGCCAGCACAAACGGCAGCGCCGGCCTTCTCTTAGGCATGTCGGACGCCATTCTGCACCACCTCTCGAACACGGCGACAGGCGCCGGCCTACCGCCACGTTGGCTCCAATGAAGACCTCATTGGCTCGCCCCAATTATCGAGTAACGCCGGGGCCGGTGTCTGTCGGGCAGATGCCTACAACAAGGCGGGGCTCTGCCGGACAACACACCGACCCCATTCCCGCTCGCGGTTGTTGAGGAGGGGGATGCGATAGCTCCAGGCGAGCCCGTCGGCGGGGGCAGGTGTCAGGACGCTCCGTCCGGGTCGCACTCAAATCACCTCCGCGACCACCTGCCCCAGCGAGATACCTGCGCCCAGCAAGAACAGCATGATGGCACCCAGCGCCGGCCAGCGCCACCACGCGGCCCGGCGCCGCCAGATTCGCCACGCCAGCAAGAGGAGCCCGGCGGTGGCGAGCGCCAGGCCGCCCAACATGATGGCCATGAGCAGCGCCCAGGCCCAGTCAGGGCCGTGCATCACTGCCCCCGATCATTCGGAGGGCATACGCGGTTCACGTGTCGCATCCTTAACACAGACGTCTGTCCTACGGCCCCTGCCATTCGTACGTGTACGTGGTCTGCCCCGAACCAGCCCCGCTCTGGAACGTCAGCGCAACCGTCATGAGGACGCCCTCGCTGCCGCTGGGGATCGAGAATTCGCTGACCGCCGAGGCAGGCGAGTTTTCCTCCGTAGCGCTGGCCCAGCCCGCGCCCGGGTAGGGCCCGCCGCCAGGCACGAGGTCGATGCGGACCCAGGTCGATGCTCCTCCGCCCAGCCCGATGGTGTGGAACGTCCCCTCGACGCTGGTTGTAGAGGTGATCCGCAACATCTCGCCCGGCGCCAGGCGCTCCGGAGGGGCCGCAGACCAGGAGTGCTGAGTCTGCTCGTAGACATCGTAAGTGGGGCCGGGGGGGCCGGGCCCGCTGCATCTCTCGTAGGTCGTCCCCGACAGGCCAGCAATCGTCACCTCGTAGCCACTGTAGCAGCCGCCGGGCGTCTGCACGGTCTTCGAAGGCTCCACGCCTTTCAGTACCCAACCGCCCGACGACGCCGACCCTGTGTCGGGGCCGGCGGATGGCGTCGGGGTGCCCGTCGCCTCGCCGATTCTCGCGACGGCGAGCGCCGCCGCCAGGACCTTGCCGGATACCTCGTCGTGCAGCCTGACCGTGATCGTGTAGGTGCCCGGCTGCTTGAAGTCGTGGCTGACCTGGGTGCTGAAGTTCTCCTCCGGCGCCTGGCCGTCGCCGAAGTCCCACACGTACAGCGGCTGCTCAGGCGGCTGGTCGGCCCTGGCGGTGAAGGAGTACTCCCCCGGCGGCCCCTCCGTCTCCGCCGGCTCAATGACGAGCCCCGTGCCGAAGAAGACGTCCACCCAGCGGAAGTCGACGTAGGTGCCGGGCTGCTCCGGGTCCGCGGCGATGAGGATGCCGAGATGGTTGTCCCCGGGCTCCAGCTCCACGCTCTCGAAGCCGCCGTCAGCGGCCGTCTGGGGAAGCCACTCCCCGTCGCGATAGGCGCTCCACTTCAGCGGCTCGGAGGAGGTCAGCTGCAGGACGAGGTCCGGCTTCGACACCTCCAGCGCGGGCGCCGTCACCCACTTGTTCTCCGCGGCGCTCCAGGAGACGACGGGAAGCCAGCCGCTGTTCTCGTAGTCGTAGGCATCGAGGGAGTAGTCCGGGAAGACGCCGTCGCCGATGGTGCCGTCTTCCAGCGCCGACCAGAGCTCGCCCATGCCGTCCCAGGCGTTGTACGCGCTGACGCCAGCGTAGAGGACTATCGGGAACTCGACGGGCGGCGCGTCGGCAACCCAGCGGCCCTGGTACTTCTCGAACTTCCCGTCCCTGTAGGTGACCTGCACATCCTGGGAGCCGGCGCCGGGCGCATTGGGATCGGCGATCCAGATCAGCCCCCTGGTGACGGCATAGGCGACGAGGGCATGGCCCACCTCTTCGGTCTTCCCCTGCGAGTTCGCAACTTCAACGCCCCACACGACCATCAGCTGAGGGCCACCGGTCACCCACATGGAATAGGCGAACGACAGGTAGGTGAGAGGGTCGCGCTCTGAGGCGTCAAGCTTTGTGACGTCGTCGATGAAGTTGGAGCCCGTCCAGCCCTGCTTCTGCGCCACGGATGCCAGCCGGTAGCCGCGGCTGTCGTCGTACCAGAAGTCGGACGTCTTAGGCGACTGGCCGTTGTTGTCGTAGCGGCCCCAGAGGTGCGTCCCGTCGCTCTTGTCCTTGAGCGCCCGCTCGTAGTAGTACCAGATGGCGGAAAGGCTCTGGCCGGCGCAGTTGCCCTCCGTGATGAACGAGCCGTAGTTGACGAACTGCCAGTCGTCCACGCCCGGCAGGAAGCCGGTCTTGACGTCTATGTCCATCAGCGTGGACTCCAGCACCGAAGAGACGAAGAAGTCGCTGAAGTGGCGAGTGGCCACGGTGACGGAGCCGGCTTCCTCGGCGGCCAGGAGCATGCCCTCCAGGGCGCCGGTGTCCCGGTCGTAGAAGAAGCCCATGGCGAAATGGCCCTCCGGCACCTGCACCGGCACCTTAACTGTCATGACCTCGTCGGCGTAGCCGCCGCCGTTTTCGACCCGGATGAGCGGCGAGAGGGGATTGATGCGATCGCCGTAGCTGTGACCGGTAATGGGCCGGTAGGAAACGATGAAGTCGCGCGAGCCCTGGTAGGAGCCAGCGGGGACCTTCAGCTCCAGGCCGTTCAGCGGGTCGCCCGGCAGGTCAACAGCGATAGTGGCGTCGCCCTCGGCGACGGAGGCCCGGGCGGCCTCGGCGAACTCGCCCAGGCTGAGTTTGCCGGTCACCCCGCCGGATGATGTCCCCTCTTCGCCGCCGCCGCACGCGACCCCCACGGAAATGCCTATGAGCACCAACGCCGCTGCGCCCACCGCCAAGAACGGCAGCGCCGGCCTTCGTCTGAGGACGTTGGAGCTCATCTGTTGTGCCACACGCAGCAATTCCCCACCAAAGCGACGCTCTGACGCGCCACTACAACAATTGTTGGGCATGGCCTGCGCTCGTGTCTGTCAGGCACAGCCCTACGAATGTCAGGCTGTGCCTGACCAAAGGGAGCGGCTAGCCCCGGCCATGGCGGCGCATGGGACCGCGCCTGCCCGTGGTGAGGTTTGCTCGAACCACGAGCGGAGCCTCAGCACCCCTACGCCGGTTCGGCCTCGGTCTCGGTGACGGCGATGTGCAGCACCTCAAGCTGATCGGGGTCCAGCGGCCGGGGCGCCCTCATCATCGGGTCCGCCGCGGACTTCGTCTTCGGGAAGGCGATCACCTCGCGGATGTCGGGCTGGCCGGCGAGGACGGCCATGAGCCGGTCGATGCCGGCGCCGATGCCGGCGTGGGGCGGCGCCCCGTACTCGAACGCCTCCAGCATGTGCCCGAACTTCGCCCGCGCCTCTGCCTGGCTTATCCCCAGCATGGCGAAGACCTTCTCCTGCACCTCCCGCCGGTGGATACGGATGGACCCGCTGAACAGCTCCCAGCCGTTGCAGACCAGATCGTAGGCGTGTGAGCGCACGTTCGCGGGGTCCGTTTCCAGCAACGGAAGGTCCTCCAGACGCGGCGAGGTGAATGGGTGGTGGATCGCCGTCCAGCGAGCTTCCGTCTCGCTCCACTCCAGGAGCGGATACTCGGTGACGAAGGCGAAGGCTAAGACGTTGGGATCGGCCAGCTCCAGGCGGCCGGCCAGCTCCCGCCGGAGGGCGTCCAGCGCCTTGTTCGCCGCCGCCTCCTTGTCAGCCACCATCAGGAACATATCGCCGCGCTTGGCCCCGGCCAGGCGCGCCATCTCCTTCGCCTGCTCCACCGTGAAGTACTTGGCCACCGGCGAACGGATGTCATCCTGACTCAACGAGTCGACGGTGCCTTCGCCCAGGAGGGCCAGGGAGACCAGCCCCTTGGCGCCGTACTGCTGGACGAACGTGGTGAGGTCGTCCGTCTGTTTGCGGCTGAAGCCGGCGCCGCCCGGGACGCAGATGGCTCGCACCGCGCCCTCTTCGGCCACGGTCTGCCGGAAGATGGCGAACTCACTCTGGCGCAAGACGTCGCTGAAGTCGACCAGCTCCAGGCCGTAGCGGAGGTCCGGCTTGTCGCTGCCGAAGCGGCGCAGCGACTCGGCGTAGGTCATGCGGGGGAAGGGGTGCGCCTGCACCTTGAACTGCGGCGTGACGGTCTGC
>JACPQO010000177.1 GCA_016190405.1 Chloroflexota bacterium
CTCGTCTACGGACTGGTCAGGGGTGGAGGCGCCCGCCGTCACGCCCACAGCCTCCCTCCCCTCAAGCCATGCTGGATCGATCTCCCTGGCCCGCTCGACGTGGTGCGTCTCCACGCCGGTGCTGGCGCAGGTCTGGGCCAGCTTGCGTGTGTATGCGCTGTTGCGGCCGCCCACCACGATCAAGAGATCGCATACCGCCGCCAGCTCGCGGGCAGCGTGATAGCGCTCATCGGTCTCCGGGCAGGTGGTGTTTACGATGCGTAGCTCATTGATGCGGCCGATGTTGTGGTTCACGAAGCCGGCCACGAACTCGGCGAATGACTCCTCGCTCTTGGTGGTCTGGGCCAGAAGCGCGACCTTGCGGCGCGGGATGTCGATCTCGGCCTGCGGGTCGAGGATCGCGGTGCCCTTCCCCTCCGTCCAGGCCAGCACACCTCGAACCTCCGGATGGTCCTGTTCGCCGTAGATTATCAGCCTGAACCCATCCGCACATAGAGCCTGAGCAGCCTTCTGCGACTTGCGGACGATGGGACAGGTGGCGTCGATGACATCCAGCCCGCGCTGCGCCGCCTCGGCGGTGATCTCCGGCCCTCGACCATGGGCAGTGACGGCGACTGTGTCGCTCTTAACGTCGTCGAGCCCCCCTACCACCTTGACCCCCTTCGCCGCCAGGTCGTCCACCACCACCGGATTGTGTACTATCGAACCCAGGCTATCGATACGGCCTCGCTTCTCGGCCGCCTGCTCCACCACCTCGATCGCGCGACGAACACCGAAGCAGAATCCCAACGCTTTCGCTCTTAATATCCTCATCGCGGCTCCTCTAGACGATTACGGATAATAACCTCGCATAACGTTCTTGCTAGGTCGCGCTAGCCACCTCCTTTCTGGGGGCTGTTCGCCCTGCTGTCCGCAGCACCTCCGCAGCACCTCCCGGGCCGCCAGCAACCCGCTGCGCACCGCGCTCTCCATGGTTGCCGGCCACCCTGTGGCGGTCCAGTCGCCTGCCAGGAACAGATTGCCCACTGGCGTCCGCTGGCCGGGTCGCAAACGGGAGATGCCGGGGCGGGCCGCGAACGTGGCGTGTCGCTGTTTCACCACCAGCGTGCGCTTGAGCTCCGCCGTCCGCGCCGCCGGGAACAGAGCCTGCACCTCGCGATCGAACTGCCGGATGATCTCCGCCGCTGGCATCTCCGCGAACTCCTGCGCGCCGCTCAGCGAGACATCCAGGTACTGGCCTGTCCGGCGCGAAGCCGAAGGGCCGTCGCCCTCCTGGCCCCAGAGCCTCGACTTGTTGAACACCCATTGCAGAGGCGTGTTCAGGAACGCCGCGAACTCCATATTCGTAACCTGCCGGTCGTACCACATGTGGACGTTCACGATGGCCGACGTGTCGATATGGCCAATACGCCCGAAGAACGGTTCCTCACGAAGCGGCTTCGGCAAAAGCGGCAGTAACGACCGCGCGTCCACAGCCAGCACTAGGTATTCCGGATCAATGTCCAGCCCGCTCGTCGCCACACGGCCATCCTCCAGCCGCAGGCCGGCGATCCGTTCGCCAAGGCGCACCTCACCACCCCGGGCCTCGATGTACTCCCGCGCCGCCTCGGCCAGTAACACGGACAGTCCGACCCTGGCCCAGCCCACGTTGGCCCCGTTGCGGTCCCGCAAGAACCCCTCCTGGAACACCATCAAGGCCAGGTCGGCGCTGACCGTATCGATGTCGCCGTTCAGAGTGGGTAGCACGATAAGGTTCCAGAAGCCGCGGATGGCGTTCTCCGTCTGACCGTGGGCCCGGAGCCAGTCGGCGAAGGTAACGTCGTCTAGTCCTGGACGGGCTTCTCGGTCTAGCGACCGTATTCGTGCCATCGCGTAGGCCGCACGCGCCTTCTCTGTCGGCGAGAGGGAACGGAACCGCAGCAGCGAAGGCAGCAGGTGCAGCGGCGGCGGCAGCGCCCCGCTCTCCAGCACGCTCTCTCCCCATACCTTGTCGATCACCCGCACCCGCATCTGTCGCTGAAGGTGGGCTTTGTGCCACACCCCGAGCCGCTTCAGGAGGCGGATGTACTGGGTACAGCAGCCCAGGAATACGTGCTGGCCGTTGTCCACCTCCAACCCGGATCGCCTGTCCACGTACGAGTAGGCGCGCCCGCCCAGGAAGGGCCGCTTCTCCACCAGCGTCACCCTGAGGCCGGCATCGGCCAGCTCACAGGCGGCGGCGATGCCCGCCAGGCCACCGCCAACCACGAGAACGGATGGCCTCTCGCTCACAGCACCAGGCTCCTCACCAGTTCGCGGCCCGCCAGCGCCAGCTTCTGGCCCGCGCTCAGGCTTAGGCGTCGCCTTAGCACCGTCTCCGGCTGCCGCTGGATGTCGTCCAGGATCCTGCTGTATATCCCCGCCATCACCCCCACGCAGGCCCTCGCCCGCCGGGGCAAGTACGGGAAGAGCAACCTGCCGCGCTTGTAGTATTCCCCCGCCCTGGTGACCTGAAAGGCCATGAGCCGGCGGAAGGTATCGGTGGCCACGCCCGCGCACAGGTCGTCCTCCGCATAGGCGAAGCGGGCTAGCTCGTTCTGGGGCAGGTAGATGCGGTCCCGCTGGAGATCCTCCTGGACGTCGCGCAGTATGTTCGTGAGCTGCAGGGCGATGCCCAGGCTCGCCGCGTACTCCCTGGCCTGCTCTCCGCCGCGATAGCCGAAGATCTCGATGGAGATCAGCCCCACCACAGAGGCCACCAGGTAACAGTAGCGCTTCAGCTCGTGGAAGCTTTGATAACGCCGCACGGTCAGGTCCATCTCCACTCCATCGATGAGCCGGTAGAAGTACTCCTGCGGGATCCGATAACGGTTGATGGCATCCCTGAGGGCCAGAAAAACCGAGCCCTGGGGACGCCCTTGCAGGCAGCGGTCAAGCGATTCCCGGTAAGCTGCTAACTGTACGGCTGCCTCTTGGGACGGCAGTCCGGCGTCCACGATGTCGTCGCACTCCCGCGCGAACGCGTAGGCGGCGTATATGGAGCGCCTCTGCTGACCTGGCAGCAGCATGAAACCGTAGTAGAAATTCTTGGCCTCGCGCTTGGTGAGGGCCTGGCAGTGATCGTAGGCATCCGACAGTTCGTCCCTCATGATGCTCCCTTCACCCGCAGCGGCAGCAGCGCCCGGACAGCCAGCCATGCCTTGCGCGGCTTCGACAGCTTCGGCGGCCGATGCAGCACGTCGTAGCCGCTGCGCTCGATGGCGTCGAGCACCGCCAGCCCACCCAGGCTGAACAGCCGAACGTCCAGCCTGAGGCGGCCGCGCACCCTGGAGATGAGCCCCAAGCCGCGCCGGAACAGCTTCCGTGTCCTTTCGACCTGGAAAGCCATTAGGTCACAGAAGCGTTCGTCGAAGCGGGTCTCCAGCAGATCCGCTTCGCTGTAGCCGAAGCGCCCCATGTCTTCCAGGGGGATATAGATGCGGCCCTTGTCCAGGTCGCGGCGTACGTCCTGCCAGAAGTTAGTCAGTTGGAGGGCAGAGCAAGTGGCGTCCGAAAGCTTCTGCCGCTCCTTGTCCCGATACTCGAAGAGGTACAGCACGAGGTGGCCCACCGGGTTCGCGGAGTTCTCGCAGTAGCCCAGCAGGTCGCTGAACGTCCGGTAGCGGCTGACCCGCTGGTCGATCCGATTGGCCTCGACGAGCCGCAGGAACGGCTCCGGCGGGATATCCAAGCGGCGAATCGTCTCTTGAAGGGCAACGAACGCGGGCTGCCGGGGGCCGCCGTCGTAGCACCGCCGCAACTCCGCCTCCCATTCGTCCAGGAGCGTTAAGCGGTCGCCCTCGGCCTCGTCCCCCAGGTCGTCCACGCCGCGACAGTAGGCGTAGACGGCGTACATGTGGGGGCGAAGGGCGCGCGGAAGTAGCCACGAGGCTACGGTGAAGTTCTCGTAGTGACTCGTCGCCAGGCGCTGACAGTAGGCATATGCCTCCGCCAGCGAGTACGGCTTGGCCGGACCCTGAGCTATCACGGCGTCTCCCTCGCTTCAGGGGTACTGGGTGCGATGTACCCCCTACTGCCTACCCACTGGGTGGCCGTGGCGCGAACCGCTCCGGCCGCGAGGGAGCTGATGGGGATTTGCGGGGCGAATTAATTATGAATAGATAATGACCAGACTACAGCCGTGATACGCCACCCTCGTCGGCACCTGCGGCCCAAGATGCTTATGGTTACGCTATACTCAACCTCCTGCTACCTACTAGCACAATTCTACGCCCTGGCGTCATCAAGTCAATAGAACTCGCTTGCTAGAAAAGTTGAAACTCGTCCCTTTGGCAGCGTGCCTACTAAGCGCCTGCGGAACCCAGATGCCGATGTTCGTCCAGTGGCAGCTAAGTTTGGGGTTCGCTCCGAATAGCTTCGCTGCATCGCGGTTGGCCGCGCCCCTGTCTGAAGAGCTCGGTCGGTATAGGGCAGTATCTCAGGCCTGCGCTCCTGCCTGAAGAAACCGCGTGCCAGCGGGTAGGCCGCTTATGGTGGTCTTGCCCCAGTGCGGGGAGGCAGCAACACATATGTTCTAGTGGACGATATGCGCAACGAGTGAACCTCACGCGCGGATCGCGTTGGCCCCGACCTGATCTAGCCGCAGCGACTGTGTCCGTGCGGGGGCTGAACGTAGTGTAAACTGGGTTACGTTGCCTTGGTTGCGGGTGCTGGGGTGACCATGCCCGCCTTCCAAAGCGAGCGGTATCAGTCACTCCGCAAACCGTCCTCAGCTTCGGTCATGTGCGCCGTGAATGGCGTTCGGGTGACCAGATCACTTACTCGCATGGGCATAGGGACGAAATTAGCCTTGGCAAAGGCTCCAACTTGGAACGGTAGGTACATCCGCCGCGCTGGCTGATCTCCGTCTCGTATGCGATGTCGTCCTCTTCGCCCAGCACGACGATGGCAGCGTCAGGTGAGACCTGCTGGAGCTCCCCCAGCACATCCAGCCAGCGGGCCCTGAGAGCGGTACAATCGACGACGATCTTGGAGGGAGCCAGATGCTCGGCCGCCTTGAGGGCCTCATCCAGGGATTCGACGCCCAGCGCCAGGCGACAGCCAGCACGCACCAGGTCCTCGGTCAGTACCGACCGACAGGTCGTCACGGGAGAGACGACCAGGAGCGGTCGCGCGTTGGTTTTGGGCTTGGCCATAGGTCTTGGCCCTCAAGGGCTCAGGGGAGGCGACGGGTGGAAACCGCCCCCCGGAACATAAAAGCTCCGGGGGCGGAAGGCGCCTTACTGAACGGCCAGGGTGGCGTGCATACCCTTCTCGTGGTGGGTGAAGGTTTCCGTGCCCACCGTCTCCACGATCAGGCAGCCGATCTCGTAGGTGCCCGGGCTCAGGTTCACCGTGAATTCCCCGCTCTCGCCGGGCTCAAGCTCCAGCTCGTCTTCGCCGTCCACGCTCATCACCATACCCTCGATCTCCTCGGCGTGACCGGCCTCCATTCCCATCTCGGCCGCCTCCACCATCTCGACCAGCAGGTGTGACATCTCCTGCGCGGCGTAGACCATCAGCTCGTGCTCGAACTTGCCCTCGTTCTTCACCTTGAAGGTGACTTCGCCGGCCGGGATCGCCGTGGTATCCAGGTCATAGGTCCAGGCCTCGTCGGTTTCCGTCATCGTCACATTGACGACGGTACCCTCATCGCCGCCGCCATCGGTGGCGGCACCTTCTTCTCCGCCACCACCGCCGCCGCACGCGGAGAGTGCTCCCGCGAGCAGCAGGCCCCCGGCGATCAGGAAAAGTCTTTTCATCATGGTAGACATCTTGTTTTTCCTTTCTAAGACGTTACTTCCGACCCGCTCGTCTGTGGCTCGACAACCAGCTTCCCCTTCATATCGCGGTGGTCGCCGCTGCACAGGATGGTGCAGGCGAAGGGGAAGGACCCTGGCCTGTCCGCCACGAAGTCGACGACCGTCACCTTGCCGGGGTAGACTTCGTCGATCTCGATCCCATAGGCCTCAAGGGCGAAGCCGTGTACCACATCGTTGCTGGTGATGCGCAGGCGCACCTTCTCTCCCTGTCTCAGGTGAATCGCTTCGTGGTCCCAGGTGCCATGGGCTCCCGTCAGCGTGACCACCTGGCCATCGAAGCCGCTGTCGCGCAGGGCCTGGTAGCCTATCACTGCGGCCGGCAGGCCGGCTATCGCCAGGAGGGCCAGGACCGTGGCTGCTATGTTGAGCATCCTCACGACGGCGCTCCCTTTAGCCCCTGCTCCGACGGCCGTTGCCGTTGCGGACCATGGGGTACTCGGCGCCCATAGGCAGCTTCATCTCGCGGTCCTCGATGGCCCCCGGGTGGGGGAGGACGCCGTGGCGGGCAGCGATCTCTCTCGGGCCGCCGACAGCCGTCGCGTGGCACTCGCTGAAGGCCACCCTGATCTCCTCGTGCAGCCGGCTCGGCGCCAGCACGCTCAGGAGGTGAAGGGTGCGCGGGCCGCCGGGCTCGTGGCCGTTCTCGCCGATGAACACGCCGATGAAGTCGCGGCCGATCCAGCGCTCCTCCAGGGCCCGCACGGCTGCCCACAGCTCCCTCTCCCCAGGGAATTCGGCCGCCAGGATCGGGGCCTCTTTCTCAGTCTTCTGCGCAGTTACCATGCAGATCACCTCCACCAATTCAGATTGCCATTAGCCCATGTAGAGCCACAGCAGCATCACAGTCACCGCCGTCAGCAAGCCGGCCACAGGGACCAGCGAGCGGCTGGCTACCGGGCCGTCACCCAGGTTCTCGACAGCGATATGGCGCCCCAGCGCGATGGAGAGGGCCAGGCCCGCCAAGAGGACCGGCACCTGAAGGAAGGGCAGGAGCTCCGGCATGTAGGGGGCCCAGCCGTAGCTTGCGGTTCCGAATAGGTTCCAGCCCCAGCCGAACGGGTCGGACAGGACGGGGATGGCGTAGGAGACGTTGATGAGGACGAAGCTGAGGCTGAAGGCTATCCAGGCCGCTAGGCCAAGGGGCACGGTTGTGTAGGCGTAAGAGACGAACAGCCGCTTCACAGGGACGTCATTTGCCCGGGCGAGGAGCTTGCCAGCCCAGCTCGCCGCCAGGAACACCCCCGGCACGATCACCAGCAGGCCGCCCAGCAGCAGGGCTATATAGCCCGCGAAGTGCAGGAGCGAGCCGTTTCCCAGGTTGGCCCAGTCCTTGAGCCAGCCCCAGGGCCCCAGCATAACCGCCGAGTAGACGATGGCAGCGCTGAGCATGATGAAGCCCTTGTACGCCTCGTCCAGGCGGCGCTTGGGCACCAGGAGGTCGCTCCCGAAAGGGCGAATCCGGAGGGTCAGATTGTCCTGCGGGCACGTCTTCAGGCATTCCGTGCAGAGGCCGCAGTACGAGTTGCGGTCCAGGGTTCCCGGATACTCCATCCAGGGACAGCCGTACCCCTCGGCGGAGCCCTTGACGCACTCCTTGCCCTTGATGCCGCAGTGTCGTAGGCAGACGTCAGGGTCTTTGACTCGCAGCTCTATGGGGGCGGCGGTCGCGTAGAGGCCGATGAATCCCGAGACAGGACAGACGTAGCGGCAGAACGCACGCCGCTGGAAGATGAGAAAGAGGGCCAGGGCCACCACCATGAAGCCCAGCAGCAGGTCGCCCGTCACCAGGGGC
>JACPQO010000017.1 GCA_016190405.1 Chloroflexota bacterium
CAGGCCGGCCACCAGCCCGACCCAGAGGAAGGCCGGGACGCCCAGGAAGCCGTCCAGGAGAGCGCCGCCGCCGAAGACGCTGGCGGCCGCCGGCGAGGGCATCATGATGGAGGCGGCGCCAACCAGGTTGATGACGAACAGCCCGGCATAGCCGTACGTCTTCAGCTGGCTGATATCGGCGCTGAAGTAGAAGAAGACCAGGGCGAAGGCTGTCGTCAGAAGGGCGACGAACAGCAGCAGGGTATACTCCAGCCGCCAGGCGAAGCGCCGGCGCTGGTTGCTGGCGTTCTCGTCCTCCCTGTGGTCCATGAGCCTGATGCGTTGCCCTAGCGCCATGTCTCCCACGCAAAAGGGGCGAGAGGCCTGCCTCTCGCCCCTACCAAGGTCCGAACCTAGCCTCTCCTTCTTACGCCTGCGAGGTTAGCTGACGGGTTCGGCGGGAAGGAGCTCCGCCTACTCGCCTGAGGCGAGATTCACCCCACTCCTTGGTTCCCCCGCCCCCCCGATCCGCATCGGGGGGCTCGGCGTCTGTATTCGCTTACCTGCAAGCTAGCAGGGCGCCCTGTCTATGTCAACGCGCCGGCGGCAGTAAAAGTTATGCCCTGCGCACCGCCATGGGTTACAATGGCGGTGCAGGGCGGGCAACCCGCCCTGTTTTCGTTCGCTGCGGGCCAGGAGGTGAGGCGGCGTGAAGTGTGACCCCGCTCCCATGGTGGACGCCAGCCGCAGAACGCCGGATCCCGGCTGGGGTGCCCTGTGGCTACCGATGCTGCACCCTTCAGGTCATGAACTATTCAGTGGCAACCCCCCGACTGAAGCCTGTCCTGAGCGGAGTCGAAGGGTCGGCGGCTCCCGAAAGGGGAGCCGCGCACTTTCAGTGCGCGGGGTTCGACTAATGCCAATCCCGTGGCGGTGGGCTAAGTTGTTTCGTTTAACACCTTCAGGGTGCGGTGTAGACAGGACCCACAGGCAGCTGCCCCGCTATAGCCGCAACCTCGCGTTGGCCATAGCGTCTCTGCTGTTCCTGGCCCTGCTGGCCGCCGCTTGCGGCAGCGACGAGGACGGCAGCCCGGGGCCCACCACCACGGCGCTCACGCCGGCTGGTCAGGGCAGCCAGCACGTCCTGGGCTCAGCCATGGCGCCCCTTGACCTGGTGGAGTACGCGGACTTCCAGTGACCGTTCTGCGTGATGTTCGCGCGTGGCGCGGAGCCGCAGCTCATAGAGGAGTACGTGAACACCGGCAAGGTGCGCTACGTGTTCAAGCAGTTCCCCTTCCTGGGCGACGAATCGTACTGGGCCGCCGAGGCGACGGAGTGCGCCGGTGAGCAGGGGAAGTTCTGGGAGTTCCGCGACCTGCTGTTCGCCCGCTGGGAGGGGGAAGGGAAGGGCACCTTCCTGCCCGATAAGCTGAAGGGCTACGCCCAGGAGTCGGGGCTAGAGCCCCAGGCCTTCGCGGCCTGCCTGGACTCCCGCCGCTACCAGTCGACGGTGCTGGCCGACAAGAGCGAGGGCCAGGCGGCGGGCGTCAAGTACACGCCCACCCTGGTCCTGAACGGCGAGCAGATGGGCGCCCCCAGGGACTACGCCGAGCTCAAGCAGATCATCGAGACCAAGCTGGCGGCCCAGTAGGCGCCGTCCTTCCTTGAAGAATCCCCGCTGAGGGGGTTGACAAAGGGTTGGCCTGGGGTTATAAATAGAGGGAGCGTTCGTTTTTAAAACAGAAGGCTCGTTCTCTAAAAAGAGGGACGAAGAATGCCGAAGGTAACCGAAGCCCACCTGGAGGCGCGCCGCCACCAGATCCTGCAGGGCGCTGCCGTCTGCTTCGCCCACAAGGGATTCCACCAGTGCACTATGGACGACATCTGTCGCCAGGCGCAACTGAGCCCCGGCGCCGTGTACCGCTATTTCCCCAGCAAGGAAGAGATCATCGTGGCCATGGCGGAGGAGGGCCGCCAACGGAGCCTGGCCCTCATCGAGGGCGCCCAGGAGCGAGGCGACACCTCGGCTGTGCTGGACGAACTGGCCAACGCCTTTTTCGGCATGCTGGAGGACGCCCAGGCATGCGCCCTGGACATCGAGCTGTCTGCCGAGGCGCTGCGCAGCCCGGCCGTCATGGAGATGGGCCGTCGCAGCCTTCATATCGTGCGGGGCGCCTTCGCCGAAATTGTTCGCGCCGCCCAGGAGCGGGGGGAGATCAACCGGGCCCTGGATCCCGATGGGGTGGCGACGGTGATGATCTCCTTCTACCAGGGGCTGATCCTGCAGAAAGCCGCGGATCCGGACGTGGATGTGTGGAAATACGTGGCGGCCATGAAGGCGATGATGAAGGGGACATTCTGGACAGGGGAAAAGCAGAAAGGGAGTGAATAGCATGTACGCTTGCCCGGTGGAAGAGCTGGTCTGGGCGGTAGCCCGGGAGCGCCAGGAGGAAGCGCGGCAGACCCAGCCGCACACGGAGGACCGCCCCCAGCCTGAAAGCCGCGTTCGCTCGTGGCTGGGCCGCCCGGCCGCCGGCGACCGCTGCTGCTAAAAGGGAGCGGCCCGATGAGGCTCCACCTGTCCACCGAAGCGCTGGCCAGGGCCAGCGCCCGGCGGCCATGGACCGTCATCGGCGTGTGGGCGGCGGTCCTCGCCGTATCGCTCGGGCTTATCGCGAGCCTGCTGGGCAGCGCCCTGACGACGGAGGAAGGCTTCACGAGCAACCCCGAGTCCAAGCGCGCCGAGAAGCTGCTGGGGGACCAGCTGCGCGGCCCCGAACACGCGAACGAGATCGTGATCGTCCGCTCCACTGCGACGACCGTGGACGACCCCCAGTTCCGGTCATTCGTGCAAGGGCTCTTCACAGACATCTCGGCGCTGGGCCCGGGGATCATCGCTGGAGGGACCAACTACTACGCGAGCGGCGACAGCTCCCTGGTCTCCTCGGACAGGCATACCACGATCCTGCCGTTCACGATGGCCGGAACGACGGAAACGGCGGACGATAACATCGACCAGGTCCTCCAGGTGGTCGACAAGGCGAACGGCGCAGGCGGCTTCCAGGTGCTGATCAGCGGCGGCGCCAGCATCCACAAGGACTTTCAGGCGGTGGCGGAGAGCGACCTGCAGACCGGTGAGACGGTGGGCGTCCCTATCGCTCTAGTGGTGCTTCTGGTCGTCTTCGGCGCCGTGACCGCGGCGGCGATACCGCTGGTGCTGGGCATCTTCGCCATCGTCGTGGCTCTGGGGATCACGGCGCTGCTGGGCCAGGGGTTCCAGTTCTCCTTCTTCGTGACGAACGTGATCACGATGATGGGGCTGGCCGTCGGCATCGACTACTCGCTCTTCATCGTCTCCCGCTACCGCGAAGAGCGGCTCCGCGGCCGCGACAAGGAAGACGCCATCGCGGCGGCCGGGGCGACGGCCAGCCGGGCGATGTTCTTCAGCGGCATGACGGTCGTTCTGGCGCTATTTGGCCTGCTGCTCGTGCCCTCCACGATCTTCAAGAGCCTGGGCGCGGGCGCCATCATCGTGGTCGTCGTCTCCGTTCTCGTGTCGCTGACGCTGCTGCCGGCCATCCTGGGCCTCCTGGGCGACAGGGTGAACACCCTGCGCCTGCCGTTCATCGGGCGCCAGTCTGTGGCCCAGGACCATGAGGCGCCGGGCGGCCCTTCGGCTGCGCTCAGGACAGGCTTCTGGGACCGGCTCACGCGGGCCGTCATGCGCTACCCCTGGGTGGCCCTGGTGGCGGCCGCGGCGCTCCTCATCGCCCTGGCCGTGCCGTACCTGGACATGAAGACCGGCGCCGCCGGCGTCAGCACGCTGCCGGACGGGCTGCAGACCAAGGACGGCTTCCAGATCCTGACGGACGAGTTCAACTTCGGGCGCGTCTTGCCAACGGAGATCGCCATCGAGGGAGACATCCGGAGCCCGGAGGTCCAGGAAGCCATCCGCCGCCTGGAGACGACCATGGCCTCGGACAGCTCCTTCGGCGCGCCGACGCTGCAGGTCAACCAGAGCGGGGACGTGGCGCTCCTGTCGGTGCCAGTGAACGGCGACTTCGCGGCGGACGAGACGATAGCGACCGTGCGCCGGCTGCGCAGCAACTACGTCCCGCAGGCGTTCGCCGGGGTGAAGGCGCAGGCGCTGGTGGGCGGCGGCACTGCGATGGATATCGACTACTTCGACCAGACGGACCGCTACACGCCCATCGTGTTCGCCTTCGTGCTGGGGCTGAGCTTCATCCTGCTCACCGTCGTCTTCAGGTCGCTGGTGGTGCCCGTCAAGGCGATCATCATGAACCTGCTCTCGGTGGGCGCCTCTTACGGCCTGCTGGTGCTGGTCTTCCAGAAGGGCGTGGGCAACGAGTTGCTGGGATTCCAGAAGGTGGACATCATCGAGGCCTGGGTGCCCCTGTTTACGTTCTCCATCCTCTTCGGGCTGTCCATGGACTACCATGTGTTCCTGCTGAGCCGCATCCGTGAGCGGTTCCACCACACGGGCGACAACGGGGAGTCAGTGGCCTTCGGCGTGCGCTCCACGGCGGGGATCATCACGGGCGCGGCCTTGATCATGGCCAGCGTCTTCGGCGGCGTGGCCATGGGCGATCTGGTGATGTTTCAGCAGATGGGGTTTGGCCTGGGCGTTGCCGTGCTCCTGGACGCCACGATCGTGCGCTCGATCCTGGTACCGGCCGCGATGGAGCTCCTGGGCGACCGCAACTGGTACCTGCCGCGCGTCCTGCAATGGCTGCCACAGGTGCAGGCGGAGCGGTCAGAAACCACCGCAGGCCCTGTGCAGACAGGCTCGCGATAGAAATTTGGAGAAATCCCCCCGCGGGGGGCTTGACAACGCCCGCTGAATGAA
>JACPQO010000018.1 GCA_016190405.1 Chloroflexota bacterium
TCAGCCCCTGCGAGTTCTTCATCTGGGAAGGCGATCTCTTCCTGGGGATGATGTGGCAGTCCAGGAAGGCCCTCGACCTGCTGCGAGACCCGCGGTGCGTCGTCCACAGCGCCGTCATCGACAAGAACGACCCAGCCGGCGAGTTCAAGCTGCGAGGAAAGGCGGTGGACGTCCGCGACCCGGCGACCGTTGAGCGGTACTGCCATGCCCTCAAGGAGGCGACCGGTTGGCGCCCGGAAGGGCCGTTCCACCTGTTCGGGATCGACATCGATCACGCCGTCCACATCAAGTACCTGGAGAACGGCGACCAGTATGTGATGGAGTGGCAGCCCGGGCAGGCGGAGCAAGAGCGGTTGCGTCGCTGGACCGGCTCCGGCGTGGTGGACTAGGGCGCCGGCTGCTCCTCTTCAGCCAGCCGCCTCCCCAGGTAGAACAGATCGCGGAGCCCCAGGTCCATCAGCCACATCGCCAGGAGGCCCGAGATCCCCACCCAGCCGATGTTGAGGAGGTGCGTGCCCAGGGCGTAGGCGCCGGCCTCACCGCTGTCCACACCCAGGAGCACCAGCATCGCCGCCACCGCCACCTCGTACGGGCCCACGTTGGACGGCGCCACCGGCATCGACACGATCATATTGGCCGCAATCATCACCACCACGTAGTCGGCGAAGCCCAGGTCCAGGCCGAAGGTCAGGCCGAACAGGTAGAACACCGTCGACTCCAGCATCCAGGCCGCGAAGGTGGCGGTCAGCGCGCGCGCCGCTAGCGGCACGTCCCTCAGCAGGGCCAGCCCGTCCAGGAACTCCGGCAGGGGGCCGGCGGCTGCCTCGCGGATCCGACCCGGCAATCGCGCGAACCAGCCGCGGTCCTGCCATCCCTCCGTCAACCGCAGGCGGGCGAAGGGCACCGCCAGCGCCAGCCCGATGGCCACGAGCACGATCAGCGCCAGCACCAGCGCCAGGGGCAGCCTCGGCACGTCCAGGAACGCCAGCGCCACCAGCAGCAGGATCACGAACGCCACCCCGTCCAGCAGGGACTCGGTGACGAAGACGGTGGCGGTGAGGCCGGCCCTGGCCAGCCCGTAGCGGCGGGCCGGCACCTGCACCCGGATGATGTCGCCGATGCGGACGGGGAAGAGGTTATTGGCCATGTTCGCCATCAGGTAGATGCCGAACAGCCCCAGCACCGGCGGCGATCCCAGCTGCCGCAGCATCAACCGCCAGCGGTAGGCGTCGACCACCTTGGAGAGCGAGTACAGGGGAAGGGCCAGCGCCAGGTAGGCGTAGTCCGCGTCGCGCAGCACGTCCAGCGCCTCGCCCAGTTCGATGCGCCACAACAGCAGGCCGATGAGGACGGCGCTGATGAGGAGCCGAAACCAGAGTCCCTTCCGTAGCAACCCCATCCTCTCGGCAGCGTATATCACGGCGGATGGCGCAGCCAATCGCCGCACCGTTGGCAGGGGGCGATGATTGCCGCTACAATGGGTAAGCCAGTCCTATCGCTCACATAGGAATCGTGTATGACTGCCAACCGCCCCGTCAACCCCGACCGCGTCTACTACAACTTCCAGGGCCGTATGCCCCCCGTTCGCCTGGAGGCGGAGCCCGCGGGCCTGCCCGCTGACAGTGACGGCCTCCCCAAGCTGATCACCGACACGACCCTTCGCGACGGCGCCCAGGACTCCCGCTTCGCCTTTTTCCCCAACGAGGCTCGCGTGCGTTATGTCGATCTCCTCCACGAGCTGGACGGCGGCAGCGGCCGCATCTATGCCATCGAGACGTTCATATACCAGCGCCGCGACCTGTGGGTGCTCGACAAGCTGCTCGAGCGCGAGTACGACTATCCCAAGATCACCACCTGGATCCGCGCGACGCCCAAGGACGTCAAGGAGCTGCACGACGCCAGCCAGGGGCGGGTGAAGGAGACCGGCCTGCTGGCCTCTTCGTCCGACCACCACATCTTCGACAAGCTGAACTACCACAGCAAGGAAGACGCCATCGACAAGTACCTGAGGCCCATCCTCACCGCCTGCGAGTACGGCATCACGCCCCGCGTACACCTGGAGGACACCACCCGCGCCGACATCCAGGGGTGGGTCGTGCCCTTCATGCAGACGGTGGCGGAGGCCACCGAGGGACGGGCCAAGTTCCGTGTGTGTGATACCATCGGCTGGGGCGTCCCCGACCCGTATGCCGCTCTACCTCAGGGGATTCCGCACCTGATCTCTACCCTCGTCCGGGAGACCGGCGCCGACCTGGAGTTCCACGGCCACAACGACTTCGGTCTGGCCACCGCCAACTCCCTGGCCGCCTGGCGCTACGGCTGCCGCAAGGTGAACGTCACCTTTGCCGGCCTGGGCGAGCGTACCGGCAACACCTCGCTGGAGCAGGTCCTGGCGGGCTACATCCGGCTCTACGGTGACCCCGGCTTCGAGCTGCCGGTCCTCACCGAGATGGCCGCCCTGGTCGACGAGTATCTGACCCCGGTGCCCCGCACGGCGCCCATCATCGGCGAGGTGTTCAGCACCCAGGCCGGCATCCACCAGGCCGGCGTGGCCCGCCAAGAGGATGCCCCCGGCGGCCTCATATATCTGGCTTACGACCCGGCCCTGGTGGGCAGTGAGGGCGCCGAGCGCAGCCTCATCGGGGCCATGTCCGGCTCCGAAGGCATCGTCTCCATCCTCAACCGCGAGTCCGCCGCCAGGGGACTGGACGTGCGCTTCTCGACCACCAGCCGGGTCGTCAAGGAGATATACGATCGCGTCCAGGCCGCCTACGACGGCGAGTACGCCGCTCCCGATGACCGCTGGGCAGGTTACCGCACCACATTCTTTACTCCCGAGGAGATCTGGCAGATGGCGGCGGCCGCTCTGCACCTAGAGAGCGAGGACTGACGGGGGCGCCCGGCGTGTCCTCCCGCAGGGCGTCAAGTCCCTTTAGCCGATAGTGCTGCTGCCATCACGCGGCGCCGCCTGTCAGCCCTTGCCCAGCGCAGGTCGCACAGGTAGAATGACCCCCGGCCTGCCGGTGGAGGCTTCAGTAAGTGAGAGGTTGAGGGAATGGCTTACGCCCAAATAGTGGGCTGGGGCATGTATGTGCCGTCCAGAGTCGTCACCAACGACAATCTAGTCGAGATGGGGCTCGATACCTCGGCCGAGTGGATCGTCACCAGAACGGGCATAAAGCAGCGGCGGCGGGCTGCTCAGGGCGAGGCCACTTCAGACATGGCGCTCAGGGCCGCCCAGCAGGCCTTGCAGGTGGCCAATGTGCATCCCGGAGAGGTTGACCTGATCATCGTGGCGACCAGCACGCCTGATCATATCCTGCCCGCCACTGCTTCACTGGTCCAGGACAGGCTCGGCGCGTCGGGCGCCGGCGCTCTGGACCTGAACGCTGTCTGCAGCGGCTTTGTGTATGCACTCATTATCGCCGCCGGTCAGATAGAGTCCGGCCGCTGCAAGAGGGCCCTTCTGATCGGTGCGGATGCGCTGTCGCCCTATATCGACTGGCGAGACCGTAACACCTGCGTCCTGTTTGGCGACGGCGCCGGTGCCTTGGTGCTCCAGGCCAGCGAACAGGCCGGCGTACTCGCCGGTTGCCTTGGCTCCGATGGCTCAGGGGCAGGACTTCTGATTGTCCCCGCCGGTGGCTCCCGTCTCCCCGCAAACTCACACACCCTGGGCAACGGCGATCACCACGTCAAGATGAATGGCCCCCAAGTCTTCCGCTTCGCCACCCAAATGCTGGGAAAAGCGGCGGAGAGAGCGCTACAGGCATCTGGACTGACCACGGCGGACATCGATCTCCTGATCCCTCACCAGGCCAACCTGCGCATCATCGAGGCCACAGCCAACAGGCTCAAACTGCCCATGGAGAAGGTCTTTGTGAACGTCGGCAAGTACGGCAACACCTCCGCCGCCTCTATACCCATCGCTCTCTGTGAAGCGATCGAGGAGGACAGGGTAAAGCCGGGCGATCACGTCGTGCTGACGAGCTTCGGCGCCGGGCTCACCTGGGCGGCGGCCGTGGTCCGCTGGGGCAGGCCGCTGCCGGTGCGGATCTCCCGCTGGGGCGCCCTCAGACAGCGACTCCAGGGCCTGCTGGCCTCCCTCAGGTCCCTGCTGCGCCGCCTCGGCCGCAGCATGACGTTCACCCGGGGTTAGACACCGCGACCGCGGCAGGAGACAAGGTGCTCTCACCGCTGCTATATGGGCGGATTGGCCACCAGCAAGTCGTACCGCTCTCCCCACTTGCGGAGGAATCGGTAGAAGTTCCGTTTGCTCAGGCGGTCCCGCTCCTCCGGCGGCGTGCTGGCCCACTCGATGTGCTCGTGTCGCACCAGCGGCAGATCCAGGTCGATCACGGCGCGGTAGCCGCGGCTGCGCACCGCGAAGCTGAAGTCCAGGTCCAGGTGCCGGTAGAAGCGGTACTTTTCGTCCAGGAAGCCTACCTCGCGCAGGACGTCGCGCCGAAAGGCCATCAGGTACCCCTCCACGGCATCCACGTCGCCGGCCGAAGTCGCCTCCTCGAACGAGCGGATGTCGTTGGTGACGACGCCCCAGCGGCCGGCGATGCCCACCGTGGGGTCGTCCAGCATCGCTCTCAAGCGTGAGAAGACGTCACCGGCGACTTCCACGCTGGTGTCGATGAACAGGACGTAGCGGCCGCGGGCCTGGCGCAGGCTCACGTTGCGGGCCGCCGCCGTGCCCAGGAAGTGGTCGGCGTGGTAGACCCGCAGCCGCTGGTCGTGGCCGGCGATGTCGTCCAGGTGGTGGCCGCACTCGTCCTCAAAGCCGTTGTCCACCACGATTATCTCGGCGCGCGTGGCGCCCAGCCAGCGTTGCGCGGAATCCAAGCAGCGGTTCAGCTCCCGGCACCCCTGGCGGGCCACCACGCTTATCGTGAAGTCCACCGCCTCCGGCTCCTCCAGCAAGGACGCTACATCGCCGCTACAGGAGATGCCCGCTTCTTCCCGAACCCAGGCCGGCGGCGGCCACGCCTGTGTGCCGGCCGGCGTGTCCCGCACCTCGTACTCCATGGCGATGACCCGCGAACGGATGGCGTCCGCCGCCGCGTAGGAGGCGCTCCGGCGCAGGTTGTCCCGCTGTCTCAGCAGCGTCTCGACCTCTTCGGGCGGGTCCGGCGGCCTGTCCCCCTTCACCAGCTCCAACCCTAACAGGCGGTCGAAGTCCATCAGCAGCTCGCGCTTGACCGGGCCGGGCAGACCGGACCGCGCCACCTCCCAGGTCACCGCCAGGGCCGCCGGCAGGTTCAGGTCGTCGGCGGCGGCCGCCCAAAAACGTTTACGCAGGCGCTCGCCTTCGCTCAGCGCCCTCTTGCTCAAGCGTCCGTTGGTCTCCCACAGCTTAAGCCGCAGCCTGCGCAGCGCCCTCTCGGCCGCGCGCAGGGAGACCAGCGTGAAGTTCAGGCGGGACCGGTAGTGGGCGGTGGCGCAGAGATAGCGGAAGGCCAGCGGCTCAAAGCCCCGCCGTTCCAGGTCGT
Source organism: Chloroflexota bacterium (assembly GCA_016190405.1). Next base: position 5,499 of record JACPQO010000018.1, read on the forward strand.
CCAGCGTGTACGTGTTGCCCGTGGACTTCGCCATCTTGAGGCCATCGACCAGCAGGTGCTGTCCGTGCAGCCAGTAGCGGACGTGCTGGCCGCCCAGGGCCGCCTCGCTCTGGGCGATCTCGTCCTCGTGATGGGGGAAGATGTTGTCCACTCCCCCCGTGTGGAAGTCGATCTGCGGGCCCAGGAACTTCGACACCATGGCCGAGCACTCGATATGCCAGCCGGGGAAGCCCTGGCCCCAGGGGCTGGGCCACGTCAGCAGCCGTCCGGGCTCCGCCGCCTTCCACAGGGCGAAATCCCGCTGCTCGCGCTTCAGCGGGTCGGCCCCTGCCCGCACCCCTTCCTCCAGGCCGGCGGCCTGCTGGCGAGAGAGCTTCCCGTAGCCGGGGAACTTGCTCACCTCGAAGTAGACGTTCCCCTGCACTTCGTAGGCGAATCCCTTTTCCACCAAAGTGCGCGTGAACTCGACCATCTCCGGCACGCTCTCCGAGGCCCGCGGGAAGATGTGCGCCGGCAGGACGTTCAGGCGGGCTTCGTCGCGCAGGAAGGCCTGCGTGTAGAACTCCGCGATCTGTTGCGGCGATTTGCCCTCGGCCAACGCCGCGGCGATCACCTTGTCCTCGCCCCGCTCCAGCATCTCCTGTCGCATGTGGCCCACGTCGGTGATGTTCTTGACGTGGGTCACGCGGTAGCCCTGGGCTTCCAGGAACCGCCGCAGCCAGTCGGCCAGCAGGTAGGCCCGCAGGTTACCGATGTGGGCGTAGCGATAGACGGTGGGACCGCACGTGTATATCTGCACCCGGCCCGGCTGAAGGGGGACGAACGGCTCCTTGCGGCGGGCCAAGGTGTTGAAAACCTGGAGAGAAGGTGCGGCCTGCACAGGTATCGACCTCTAGGTGGGGACGCTTAACGGGGCTGGTCTCTCGGAGGGCCTCCGGCTCTCCCTGCTAGGTGATCTCTCAGCCGTGTTCGCCTTCCCAGCCGATCTCCACGTCCCCCTCGCCCCAGATGATGACCGGGACCGTGAAGGCGTACTTCAGGGCCTCGTCCCACCACTCCGCGTTCTCGTCCACCCGTCGCTCCTCGAACTCGACGCCGCGCTGGCGCAGGGCGGCCCTGGCTTTATCGCAGGTGGGGCAGTTGCGCAGAGTGTAGATGAGGACGCCGCTCAAAGATCACCTCTCCTTCGGACATCGATATTTTAGCACCGTTGCCAGGCCATCAGGGGAACCAGTGCTCTCGAATCGCTTCCCGTGCCTACAGCCTTGACGCGGCCACGATGAGATTCGCGGCCTGCTGCGCCGTCAAGACATCGGTGTTGATCACCAGGTCGTAGTGGGTTGGCGACTCCTGGGCGACCTCGCAGAACCGCCGCAGGTACTGCCGCCGCTGACGGTCCGATTCCTGGATAGCTTTGCGGGCGCGCCGTTCGTCGAGCTTCGCTTCACGCCTGAGCCGCTCGGCGCGCGCGGCCGCTAAGCCGGTCACGAACACCCGCAGGAGGCCGTCGGTCCCTGCCAAGTGCATTCCGGCGCCGTGGGCCACGATGACCACGTTCCCCCGAGCGGCCGTCTCCCGGACTACCTCCTCGATCAACTCGTCGTAAGCCGGCGATCTGAGGGATGGGTCCGCCGCGAACGTCACGACCGGTCCGACCAGGGGGTCGGCGGGAAAGTGTCCCATGGCATCGAGGACACGCATGATCAGCGGCTCAGTGCGCTCGGCCTGAGCGACGGTGTCCGGCGAGACGCCGGCCTTTTCGGCGGCCTTGCTGATAATCTCGTCGTCCACGTAGCGAAACCCCAGCTCCTTCGCCACCAGACGCCCCACTTCCTCGCCGCCGGCCCCCAGCGATCTCGCTACGGTGATAATTCGGCGTGCCATCTGCAGTGTCTCCTCCCTTGCCATCTCTCGCAGGGACGGGATCCCTGGGATTATAACTCAGGCTGGCGCCGGGAACGATGGCGTGAGCCTACACCTTGATGTGCTTCCAGCGGCCCTGCCGGAAGCGAAGGAACATTAGGGTGGCGCGAACGCTTATGTCCAGGATGGCTGCCGTCCAGGCCCCCGGCACGCCGAAGCCCAGCGTGATGGCCAGCAGGTACGCCGGCACCAGCCGCACGATCCAGGTCGTGCCGGCCATGATCGCCAGTACGGCGCGCGTATCGCCGGCGCCCCGCAGCGCCCCTCCCAGCGACAGGCTCACCGCTATCCCCGGCATGGCGAAGGCGAATATGAACAGCAACTGGCGCCCGATATGCACGACCTCGCCGGCCTTCTCTCCGCCCACAAACAGGCCGGTAATGCTCCCACCGAAGAGCATCATGATTACGCCGATGGCCACCATGAACAGCAGGGAGTAGCGCAGGCACACGTAGGCCGATTTTTCCGCCAGGTCCGGACGTCTGGCCCCCAGGCTCTGGCCGACCAGCGCGGTCGAGGCCACGCTCAAGCCGAAGCCTACGTTGAACGTCAGGCTCTGGATCGCCAGGGTCACCCCATGCGCGGCCAGGGCGGTGGTGCCCAGGCTGGCGATGATGCGCGTGTACACCATGAAGGCGATGTTAAATTGGAGTTGCTCCACCCCCGCCGGCAGGCCGACGTTCAGGACCCGCTTCGCCTCTTCCCCATCGAACTTGCCCGCCTCCCAGGGAAACCAGTGTATAACCCGCGTCCCCGAGGCCAGGACCCCCAGCACGAGCACACAGCCGATGATAGCCGAGCTAGAGAACCCGGCCCCCGAGCCCAGGACATCCAGCCTCGGAAATATCCCCGGGCCGTTGATCAGCAGGTAGGCGACGATGATGTTTACGATGTTCACCGTGATGCCGATGACCATCGGCGTGCGGGTATCGCCCGCCCCCTGGAGCGAGGCGATCCCTACGTAGGCCAGGGCCGACAGCGGCATGCCGACGGCAGCGGCCTTCAGGTAGACGGTCCCCTGGTGCTTGGCCCCCTCCTCCGCCCCCATCAGCCCCAGGCCCCAGCCGCCGAAGAACCACATGGCCAGGCCCATGGCGCCGCCCCACAGAAAGGCCATCAAGACGGCGTTTCGCAGCGTCTTCGACGCCAGTTGCGGCTCGCCCGCGCCCACGTTGCGGGCGATGATGGCCGTCGAGCCCACCCCCACCGCTACCATTCCCGCCTGCACAAACCAGAAAATCTGCCCCGCCAGCCGCACTCCGGCCAGGGCGTCCTCCCCCAGGTGGCCCACCAGCGCCGTGTCCACCAGTTGCACCATGGAGAAGCTGACCTGTTGCACCACCACCGGCCAGGCCAGACGCAGCACGGAGCGCGAAAGGTGGGCTTCGTCGATGGGAACACCGCCGAGGGGGGAGACGGCCTCAGTGATCTCGGCCGACATCAACGCTCTCAGGAGACGTTAGGGGGGACATCGTCTCATTATGGCAAACAACCGGCTTTCACCGAAAGGCAGCGCGCCCTGGTTTGACAGCCCCCGCCCATGCCTTATCATGAAACCGACTCATCCGCCAGGAAGGAGCAACCGGTGCGCTTCGTCAAGACCCCGGAAGAGATACGCCAGATACAGGCCATTTACGCCCGCCCCCAGTTCCTGGGGACCCGCAGCCTGACCGTCCTCTTCGAGACGACGCCGGAGGCCATCAAGGCCCTGCTACCCCCTCCTCTGGAGCCCACGCCGGAGCCCCTGGGCAGCGCCTGGGTGGGTGAGATCAGCAACTCCAACTGTGTCGGCCCCTTCCTGGGCGCCGCCCTCTACGTACGGGCCCGATACAAGGACATCGTCGGCAACTACTGTGTGACCATGCCCATGTCCACGGCGGAGGCCGTCACCTTCGGCCGCGAGCTCTACGGCGAGCCCAAGAAGCTGGCCAAGATCATCTTCCAGCGCCAGGGCGATCATGTGTGGGGCTCCGTGGAGCGGCACGATATCCGCTACCTCAGCCTGCGGGGGCGGATGAACGACCGGGCGCCGGCGGGCCGCCAGCAGACTTCCAGCTTCTTCTTCAAGTTCATGCCGCGGCCCGACGGTAGCGGGTTCGACCACCCGCCGCTGCTGGTCCACGTGGTCGGCGAGGCCAGTATCCAGGTAGCTGAACGCGGTAGGGGCGAGCTGGTCCTGCGCGACTCGCCCCATGACCCGCTGGCCGACATCCCCGTGTCGCAGGTAGTGGACGCCATCTACAGCGAGGGGCAGACCCACACCCAGGGCCACATCCTTTGCGAGGTGGATCCGGAGGCGTTCCTCCCCTACGCTTTCGGCAAGATGGACGCCCTGGAGGTGATGGCCGAGGGCACCGCTCTGCATGCCCAGGCGGCGCGCAAGACCCGCGAGGGCAAGGGACAGTTGCGGGAGCGACCCTGAGTGGTGACATTGGCGACCCCACGCACCGGCCACCACGTAGCAGCTTAGAGGGAGACAACATGACACGCGAACAGGGCCACCGTTGGTTCGCCGCCTTCTATGAGCGGATGATGAACGGCGCCGAAAAGTCCTTCATGCGCGACGTCCGCCTGGACGTCGCCGGGGGGGCGCGCGGCAGCGTCCTCGAGATCGGCTGCGGGCCCGGGTTTAACTTCCGCTACTACGGCGACGGCGTCACCGAGCTCATCGCCACCGACCCCGACCCGTTCATGCTGGAGCGGGCCAGGAAGCGCGCTGCTGAGGTTGAGCGCGCGATTCGGATCGAGCAGGCGCGGGCTGAGGAGCTGCCCTTCGAAGACTCCGTTTTCGATACCGTCGTGAGCACCCTCAACTTCTGCACCATCGCCGATCCCGCCAAGGCCCTGACCGAGGTGAAGCGGGTGCTCAAGCCTGAGAGCCAGTACCGCTTCTACGACCATGTCCGCTACGACCACGCCTTCGGCGCCTTCTGGCAGGACCTGGCGACCCCAGTCTGGCGCTGGCTGGGCGCCGGCTGCCACCCTAACCGCGACGTAGCCGGCCTGGTCCAAGCCGCCGGCTTCCGCATCGAGCGGCTGGAGCGGCACAAACCGTATCCACCGATCCCGCCGATGGCCTTCACCCGGCCCCACATCCTGGGCGTGGCTGTGCCCGGTTAGCGAGCGCCTTCCGTTGGCCGAGATGGCCGGCCGGTCCGTCGACCTCCCGGCAGCACGCGTACCCATCGTGGCCGAGCCCGACGTGCTGGTCGTTGGTGGCGGCTCGGCGGGCCTGGCAGCGGCCGTCGCTGCCGCCCGCAACGGCGCGGAAGTGATGCTCCTGGAGCGCTTCGGCTATCTAGGCGGCCTGGCCAGCGGCGGCCTGATCATCCTTCTCCTCACCATGGACGACGGCGCCGGCCGCCAGGCGGTGGCCGGCCTCTGCCAGGAGATGGTCGAACGGATGGAGCGGCGCCACGCGGTCTACTACCCGCCCCAAGGGCAGTGGAACGACCCCGACCCCAAGCTGATGGAGCATTACGCCCGCTGGGGGCTGGTCTGGGGCAAGGGGCCGCACCGCGTGCGCTACTCGGTGGCCTTCGAGCCCCACGAGTTCGTCTTCGCCGCCGACGAGATGGTGCGGGAGGCCGGCGTGCAGCCCCTGTACCATACCTGGGCCTGCGAGCCAGTGCTGGAGGACGGCTCCATCCGCGCCGTCGTCGTGCAGAACAAGGCGGGGCGCCAGGCCATCGCCGCCCGGGTGGTGATCGACGCCAGCGGCGACGGCGATATCTTCGCCGCCGCCGGCGAGCCCTTCGATCTGGAGCGCGTGCACCCCTGGCTCTGGTTCCTGATGAGCAACGTCCACGACGTTGAGGAGGCCTTCCAGGGGCGGAAAGGCTTCTTCTTCCACACTCCGGGCGAGGGCCGTGTCCTCGTGCCCTGGGGCGGCGAGGCGCGGGTCAACCGCAAGATCGACGCCACCAACCCCCGGGAAGTGTCCGAAGCTCTGGCGGAGTGCCGGCAGATGGTGATGGAGGAGGCCCAGCGCCTGCGCGGCTCTGTCCCCGGCTTCCAGGATGCCTACGTCTCGCTCATCGCCGACCAGCTCGGGATCACCGAATCGCGCCGCCTGCTGGGCGAGTACGTGATGACGCGCGACGACCTGGACCGCCCCTTTGACGACACAATCGCCCGCACCGGCCATTGGACCAAATATGACTGCGCGTACAACATCCCGTATCGCAGCCTCCTGTCCAGGGGCATCGATAACCTGCTGGTGGCGGGGCGCTGCATCTCCGTCGACCACCGGGTGCACCACGCCACCAAGGAGATCCCGCCCTGCATGGCCACCGGGCAGGCCGCGGGCACGGCCGCCGCCCTGGCGGCGTCCGGGGGAGAAGGGGTGAAGGAGCTGGACGTGTCGCTGCTGCAGACCAAGCTGCGGCAACAGGGGGCGATCCTGGAGTGAGGCGGCGGCTATTCGGAGAGGCGGGCCTCGGTGTCGCGCAGGCGGCGCACCAGGACCGGGATCATGCCCACCGATATCTCGGGATGGGTCCGCAACTCGGCCGTGAAGTCCCAGCGCGTCATGGCCAGGCACTCGGTGTCCTCGAGGGCACGGACGGTGGCGTTGCGGGGGTAACCTTCGAACAGGGCCATCTCGCCGAAGAAGTCGCCGGGGCCCAGGGTGTTGAGAACCTGAGGGTTACTGCTGTCGGCGCCGCGCACCACCTCCACCCTGCCGGAAGA
>JACPQO010000179.1 GCA_016190405.1 Chloroflexota bacterium
GCCCGCAGGCTCTCCAGAACCTCGGCAACCATCGATGTGGCCATTTTACCTCCTGGTCTCCGTTGGATACCAAAAGGATACCAACTTCCCACATCGCCGGTCAAACTGCACCCTCACTTCGTGCCCGCTGCCTCGATGCGGCTCAGCACCCGCTCCACTATCTCCACCGCCTGGTCCAGCTCCTCTTCCGTCACGATGAGCGGCGGCATGAGGCGGAGCGCCGTGGGTTTCACGTTGTTGGCCAGCAGGCCTTCCTCCAGGCACAGCCGCACCGCGTCCTCGGCGGCCTCCCGGTCCAGCTCGATGGCCCACAGCAGCCCCTTGCCCCGCGCCTCGGTCACCATCGGGTGGCGGTCGGCCAGGGAGTGCAGCCGGCGCGCCAGGTGCTCCCCCTTGCGGGCGACCTGCGACGGGATGTCGTGGTCGATGACGTGCTTGAGGACGGCGTAGCCGACCGCCGTGGCCAGGGGGTTGCCGCCGAAGGTGGTGCCGTGCTCGCCCGGTCCCAGCACGGCGCAGTGGTCCTTGGCCAGGAAGGCCCCGATGGGGAAGCCGCCGCCCAGCCCCTTGGCCACCGCCATGACGTCCGGCTCGACGCCGTACAGCTGGTGGGCGAACAGCACGCCCGTCCGGCCAACGCCGGTCTGCACCTCGTCCAGGATGAGGAGGATACCCGCCTCGTCGCACCAGGCCCGCACCTTTCGCAGGTAATCGTCGTCCGGCAGGTTTACCCCGCCTTCGCCCTGGATCGGCTCCAGGAGCACCGCCACCGTCTTCCCCGTCGTCGCCTTCCAGATCGCCTCGGCATCGTTGAAGGGTACGCGCACGAACCCCTCCAGCAGCGGCGTGAAGGGGGCGCGGTACTTTTCGGTGGCCGTGGCCGTCACCGTAGCGATGGTGCGCCCGTGGAAGGCGCCCTCCGCCACGATGATCTCGAAGGCGCCGTTCCGCTTCTCCTTCCCCCACTTGCGGGCCAGCTTGATGCACCCCTCCACGGCCTCGGCGCCGCTGTTGCAGAAGAAGACCTTGTCCAGGCAGGTGTTCTGGCACAGGAGCTGGGCCAGCTTGATCTGGGGGACCGTGTAGTAGTAGTTGGAGACGTGCATCAGTTGTAGCGCCTGCCGCGATATCGCCTTCACCAAGTCGGGGTGGCAGTGGCCCAGGCTCACGGCGGCGATTCCGGCCACGAAGTCCAGATACTCGCGCCCCTCTTCGTCCCAGACGCGAACGCCCTCGCCCCGCACCAGCGTCACCGGCAGTCGCTTGCTGGTGGGCAGGATGTAGCGGCTCTCCAGCTCGGCCCAGTTCTCACTCATGCTCACGCCCCGCTCATCCTACCACCGTGCCGCTCGGCTCGCCCTGCACGACCGAGAGGAGGGCGCCCTCGCGACGGCCGTCCGCGATCACGCTGGTGCAGCCCGCCCGCGCCGCGCGCAGGCAGGCCTCCACCTTGGGGATCATCCCCCCCTCGATGACGCCCTGTTCCAGCAGCCGGGCTGCCTCGTCGGCGGAGAGCCTGGAGAACGTCTCACCTTCGGCCGAGCGCACGCCGGGGACGTCGGTCAGGAAGACGAGCCAGCGGGCGGCGAGCGCCTCCGCCAGGGCGCCGGCGGCGGTGTCGGCGTTGATGTTCACCAGCTGATCCGTGGGCTGCTCGCCTTCCCAGAGCATGCCGATGGGCGCGATGACGGGGATGATCCCCGCCAGCAGGACGCGGACGAGGGGCGCCGCGCCCACCTCCGTGATCTCGCCCACGAACCCGAGGGCAGGATCGGCCTGGCGGCAGCGGAAGATCCCGCCGTCGACGCCGGACAGCCCGACCGCCGGCGCTCCCCGCGCCTGGAGCGACGCCGCCAGCCGCTTGTTGACCAGCCCCGCCAGGACGGCGACCACCACTTCCAGGCTCGCCGCGTCCGTCACCCGGAGACCGCGCTCGAAGCGCGTGGACACCTGGTGTCGCTCCAGCCATTGGCTGATGAGCGCGCCGCCGCCGTGGACCACGACCGGCCACAGCCCGAAGCGATGGATCTCCGCCAGGTCCTCCAGCGTGGTGTCGTGGCTCCCCAGGGTCGACCCGCCCACCTTCGCCACCAGGATCTCGCCTGGCTCCGCGCTTCCGGTCTTCACGTTCTTCTCTCTCCTCACGTCGTGTACTGGCTGTTCAGCCGCACGTAGTCCTCGGTCAGGTCCGACCCCCAGGCGGTGGCCGCGGCGTCGCCCAGGCCCAGCACCACGCGGAAGCGGACCTCCTTGGGAGCGAAGCAGGCCTTAGCCTGCGCGCTGTCGTACGGCTGCGGCGAGCCGTCCCGGAACAGGCACACCTGGCCGCCGTCCGGGCTCCCCAGGTACAGCGCCGCCTTCTCCAGCCTCAGTTCCGCGCCGCTGTTCCCGACCGCCGCCAGGATGCGCCCCCAGTTCGGGTCCTGCCCGTACACCGCCGTCTTCACTCCCAGGGAGCGCACGATCTCCCGCGCCGCCAGCCGGGCCTCTTGCTCCGAGGAGGCGCCCTCTACCCTGGCCTCGATGACCTTGCTGCCACCCTCGGCGTCGGCGACCATCGCCTTCGCCAGGTGGGTGCATACGGCGGTCAGCGCCGCGACGAAAGCCTTCGCCTCGGGATGCCCGCCGTCGATCGGCTCACCCCCCACGAGGCCGCTGGCCAAAACGATCGCCATGTCGTTGGTGCTGGTGTCGCTGTCCACGTCGATCATGTTGAAGGAGATGTCCACCGCCTCTTTCAGCGCGCTGCCCAGGAACTCCCGCTGCACCGGCGCGTCGGTGGTCAGGAAGCAGAGCATGGTGGCCAGGTTGGGGTGGATCATCCCCACCCCCTTGGCCACGCCGCCCACCGACCAGCCGCCGCAGCGGGCGGCGACGTACTTGGGCAGGGTGTCCGTGGTCATGATGGCCTTGGCGAAGTCCGGTCCGCCCTCCGGCGACAGCACGACCTCCTCGACGCCACGGGCGATGCGGTCCATCGGCAGGTAGGTGCCGATGACGCCGGTGGAGGCGACCACCACCTCGTGGGGATCGATGCCCAGCCCGGCGCCGGCCAGCCGGGCCATCTCGACAGCGTCGTCCAGGCCCTGCTGGCCGGTGGCGGCGTTGGCGCAGCCGCTGTTGGCGATGACCGCTCGCGCGTGCCCACGGGCCAGGTGCTTCTGGGTGATGACCAGCGGCGCCGCCTTCAGCCGGTTGCTGGTGAACACGGCCGCCGCCTTGCACAGCGCCTCCGAGTACAGCAGCCCGACGTCCAGCTTGGTCCAGTCAGGCCGTACGCCCACGTGTACCGCCCCGGCCAGAAAGCCGCGCGGCGTGGTTACGCTGCCATCGGGTATCAGCTCAATCGCTTCGTTCATCTCTGAAGCTCCCTAAGAATACAGGATTGCACACTCTACGGGTAGACGGCCGGCGCTTCCAGGCCCATCGTCTCAGGCAGGCCCAGCACAGCGTTCATGTTCTGGATAGCCTGGCCGGCCGCGCCCTTCACCAGGTTATCGATGACACTCACCACCACGAGGCGCTCCGTCCGCAGGTCCACCGTCGGGCAGACCAGGCACATGTTGCTCCCCAACGTCTGCTTGGTGGCAGGCGGCGAGTCCACCACCCGCACGAAAGGCTCGTTGCGGTAGAACTCGCCGTAGAGGTCGCGCAGCGCGGACTTCGCCGACTCGCCGGCGGGCAGCCTGCCCGGCACCAGCGGCGCGTAGCAGGTGGATAGGATGCCACGGGTCATGGGGACCAGGTGGGGGGTGAAAGTCACGCGAGGCGCGGTGCCCTGCGGCGCCTCCGTGGCTGCCCACATCCCCGCCAGCTCCTGCACGATCTCCGGCAGGTGGCGGTGCCCATCCAGGCCGTAGGCGGAAACGCTCTCGTCCGCTTCGGCGAAGTGGTAGGTGAGGCCCAGGGTGCGGCCCGCTCCGGAAATGCCCGACTTGGAGTCGACGATGACGTCCGGGCCGACGATGCCCGCCTGCACCGCCGGCGCCAGGGCCAGGAGGGCGCTCTCCGGGTAGCAGCCCGGGTTGGCGATGAGTTTGGATGCGCGCACCGCCTCACGGTTCAGCTCCGTCAGGCCATAGGCGGCCTGCGACAGCAGGCCCGGGGCCGGGTGCTGGCCGCCGTACCAGGCGGCGTACTCCTGCGGGTCGCGCAGGCGGAAGTCGGCGCTGATGTCCACCACCGGCAGGCCGGCGCGGACCAGCGGCGCGACGGCCTCGGCGCTGGCCGCGTGGGGCAGCGCCGAGAACACGAAATCGACTTCGCCGGCCTCTGGCTCGACCGTCAGGTCGTAGCAGGCCAGGTGGGGGAACACCTCGGCCAGGGGCTTGCCGGCGGCGCTGCGCCCGCTGACGCTGACCAGCCGCGCCTGCGGGTGGGTGTACAGCAGCCGCGCCAGCTCGGCGCCAGCGTAGCCCGTCACGTTGATGATCCCTACCCTGAGCATTTCACGCC
>JACPQO010000184.1 GCA_016190405.1 Chloroflexota bacterium
GACCGGTTCCGGCAAGACGGAGGTCTACCTCCAGGCGCTGGACAGGGCGGTCGCGCTGGGCAAGCGGGCGATAGCGCTGGTGCCGGAGATATCGCTCACCCCGCAGACCGTGCGCCGCTTCGGCGAGCGCTTCCCCGGCCAGGTGGCGGTGATGCACAGCGGCCTCTCCCTGGGCGAGCACTTCGACATGTGGCACGAGGTGCGCGACGGCCGCTACGCCGTCGTCGTGGGGCCGCGGGGCGCCCTCTTCGCCCCTCAGCCCGACCTGGGGCTGGTGATCATCGACGAGGAGCAGCGGTTCGGCGTGGCCCACAAGGAGCACCTGAAACAGATGCGCCGCGAGGTGGACGTGCTCACCCTCTCCGCCACCCCCATACCGCGCACCCTGTACATGGCCCTGGGCGGCATCCGTGACATGTCCGTGATGGAGACGCCGCCGGAGGAGCGGCTGCCCATCAAGACCTACGTCTCGGAGTTCGACGAGCGGCTGACCCGCGAAGCGATCGTGCGGGAGCTGGAGCGGGGCGGGCAGGTCTACTTCGTGCACAACCGGGTGCACAACATCGATCTCGTCGCGGCCAGGGTCCAGGACATCATCCCGGAGGCCAGGGTGGACATCGCCCACGGTCAGATGGACGAACGAGAGCTGGAGCGGGCGATGTCGGAGTTCGTCCAGGGGCACACCGAGGTCCTGGTCTGCACGACGATTATCGAGTCCGGCCTGGACATCCCCAACGTCAATACCATCGTCATCAATCAGGCCGACAAGCTGGGCCTGGGCCAGCTCTACCAGCTCCGGGGCCGCGTGGGCCGCGGCGCCCACCGGGCCTACGCCTACCTGCTGTACGACCGCAAGGCCCGGCTCACGGAGACGGCCCGCCAGCGGCTCCAGACCATCTTCGAGGCGACCGAGCTGGGCGCCGGCTTCCAGATCGCCCTGCGCGACATGGAGATCCGCGGCGCCGGCAACCTCCTGGGCGCCGAGCAGAGCGGCTTCATGGCCGCCGTCGGCTTCGACCTGTACTGCCGGCTGCTGGCCGAAGCCGTGCAGCGGCTGCGGGCCATGATGCGGGGCGAGCCGCCGGGGCCGCTGCTGGAGGGGCCGGAGGTCAGCATCGAGCTGCCCCTTTCGGCCCACCTGCCCCCCTCCTACGTGCCCGACCTCAACCTCCGCCTGGCCCTCTACCAGCGTCTGAGCGAAGCATCGACCCCGGAGCGGGTCAGCGCCATCGGGCAGGAGATGGTGGACCGCTTCGGGCAGCCGCCGCCGCTGGCCCGCAATCTCCTGTACATCGCTTCCCTGCGGGCCCTGGCCCTACAGGCCGGCGTCCAGTCCATCATCACCGAGGACGGACAGGCCGTTGCCAGGCTCAAAGAAGGGCAGCTCCTTCCCAGTGAGGCGCTGGAGGCCGGCGCGCCCAGGGGCGTACGCGTGGGACGGACCATGCTACAGATCGAGTTGGGCGAGGGCTGGCGCGAGCGGCTGCGGCGCGCGCTAGAGGGGTTGGCGTCGGCAAAGGCGGGCCAAACACCCGTACAAGCGTAGCCAGGCAACGTCAGCCGGTAATGGTTCGATTCCTACTCTTTACTCATCCGCTCACGATGGCAGTGGTTCACCAAAGCTGGTTGACAACTTGGCGGCCAGCGGTTAGCATACGGCATCGTGAAGGAATTCACGCGACCCCGGGCCGCTGCGGCCGCCCAGGTCCGGGTGTCGACCGCCCTAAACGGTTTCGTTAGCCGCCTCGACCGCATACACGCGATGGCGGCTGTCTTCGGCATCGGCCTCACGGCCTTCCTGGCCATCGAACCCACCCAGAACTGGCTCCTGCTCCTGCTGTCCGGGCTGGCGGGCCTGGGCGCCGACGGCATCGTGCGCACCCACCCACGGGCGCGCTTTCACCGCCTGGACGACACGGCGCTCTTCCTGTTCGTCCCGGTTCTGTTCACGCTGGCCCTGGGGCTGTTCCTGGAGGAGGTCGCCGAAGGCTACTGGACTTTAGGCGCCGGCCTCCTGTCCGCGGTCCCCTTTTGGGCGATCCTTCACGCCGAGTACACCTCCGTGGACCGCAGGGCATCCAGCTACCAGTCGGCGCGGCTGGTACTGAACGTGGCCACCTACGTCATCGCCTTCCTGTTCTTCGCTACCATATACGACTTCGACCTGGGGCTGCTCACGGCTTCCTTCGCCGCCGGCACCGTCAGCGTGCTGCTGGCCATCGAGGTGCTGCGCGAAGAGTCGATGGAAACCCCGCGGACGCTGTTCTACGCCCTGGCGATAGGGCTCCTCCTGGCCGAGGCGGCCTGGACTACGCACTTCTTGCCGTTAGATGGAGGCGCCGGCGCCGTCTTCCTCCTGCTCGCCTTCTACTTGATGACAGGGCTGACACACAACTACCTGGCCAACCGGTTAACCCTTCGCGCCGGCAGCGAATTCGCTGGCGTCGCTCTGGCCGGGCTGGCTATCGTGACGGTCGCGCAGGCTTACACCTAACGCCCGCAGTACGCCCGCAACCACAGCTGGTCCTTCTGCCACACGCCCCCGATGGCGGCGAGGGCGTTCCTTTTCGCCTTGCTGGGGCAGGAACGCTCGTGCTAGCATGGGCTCTAGTCGGGGCGTAGCGCAGCCCGGTAGCGCACCTGAATGGGGTTCAGGAGGTCGTCGGTTCGAATCCGACCGCCCCGACCAGATATACCTGACATTACGCCGCCGCCAGGGGTAAGCCACCGGAGGCCGCCCGGCAGAACCAGCCGCGATCAGTCCGCCAGGATGAGCCGGCCTCGCCAGCCCTGATATGCTATCCTGAATAGGGCCGACCTTCGCCGCGCTACCTTCCGGCCGTGCATTCCCTCTCCTCTGGACCGGACTGCCACTCGCCTGGATCGGCCGCTAGCCATACCCGAAAACTAAGGAAGAACCTATGCCCAAAAGAGATGACATCCGAAACATAGCAATCATCGCCCACGTGGACCACGGAAAAAC
>JACPQO010000175.1 GCA_016190405.1 Chloroflexota bacterium
ATCCCCTCCCCCGCCGCCACCGCCACCGACGATATCGCCTCCGGCTGCGCCTCTACCGCCTGCCTAGCCTCGTGCAGCTCCAGGAAGCGGTCCGCCTGCTGGCGGATGTTGTCCACCTTCACCTGCACCAGGCTACCCACAGACGTGCCGTGGCTCAGGGCCGCGCCGGGATCGTCCGTGTGCACGTGCACCCGCACCATCCGGTCGTCCCCCACCACCAGCACCGAGTCGCCCAGCTCCAGCATCCGGTTCCGGACCGAATCGGGGTCCAGCTCGCTGCCGCTGACGAGCAGCTCCGTGCAGTAGCCGTACAGGGACTCCCCGACCTCGTGGAGCTGTTCGGTGACGGCCAGCCACTCCTGGCCCACGCGCTCCTTGCCGGCGGCCACGAACACGTCCAGGGGCTCGCCCTTCAGATAGCGGAGCATCCCCTCCAGCAGGATGAACAGGCCCTGGCCCCCCGCGTCCACGACCCCTGCCTCAGCCAGCACCGGCAACAGGGTCGGCGTCCTGGCCACGCTCTCCTTGGCGGCGCCGACGACGGTTTCCAGCAGTTCGGCGATGCCCGGCCGGCCTCCCGCCAGCGCCTCGCGCGCCGCCTGGGCCGCCTCCCGGGCCACCGTCAGGATCGTCCCTTCGGCCGGCTTGGTCACCGCCTTGTAGGCCGCCGACGAGCCCTCTTCCAGCCCCACCACCAGCCCCTGCGCGTCCACCGCGGCTGCCCCGTCGGCGGCGCGGGCCATGCCCCGGATTAACTGGGACAGGATGACGCCGGAGTTGCCGCGGGCCCCCATGAGCGCCCCGTGCGCCATGGCCGCCAGCATCTCCCCCACCCCCTCCTCGCCGCAGCGCTGCGCCTCCTCGAGGGTGGAGCGCATGGTGAGGTACATATTCGTGCCCGTGTCGCCGTCCGGCACCGGGAAGACGTTGATGGCGTTGACCTGCTCCACGTGCCGCTCCAGCCAGCCGGCGGCGGCAGTGAACAGGTCGCGCAATTGGGGCCCGGAAAGCGTGTGGAGGGTGGTGATTGTCATGGCTGAGTTCGGTCTTCGCGACGGGGGGAAGAAGCGGGGTTCGCCTTGCTCTTGCAACTGGCGAATGATACCATTCTTGCGGCTGAATTCTAGCACAGGGCTATTTCAGGGGTAAAGGGGACTATTCGTGGCCAGATGCGACGTTTGCGGCAAGGGGACGGCCTTCGGCCGCAACATCCGGCACAAGCACTCCGGTCGCTGGGAGCGCAAGGCGCCCCGCACCAACCGCACGTTCAAGGCGAACGTGCAGAAGAAGACGCTTATCGTGGCCGGCGTCCCCTTTCGCCTGAACATCTGCACCCGCTGCCTGCGCACGCAACTCAAAGCGACAGCGTAGAGCCCCCAGACCCGCACCTGCCACCGACGATGTAGAGGAGGCCTTCAGGCCTCCACACCAATTGTGGCGACCTAAAGGTCGCCGCTACATTTCAGATGCGGCGCCACCTACCTCACCTACACCCCGCCGCACCGCCGCCAGCGCCTCCCGCAGCCGGGCGATGTTCTCGGCCACACTGGCGCGGTCATTGAACACCGCCGAGGCGGCGACGAGCACGTTGGCCCCGGCCCCGATGCAGCGGGGCGCCACCTCCGGTGTCACCCCGCCGTCCACCTCGATCTCCGCTTTTAGGCCGCCCTCGTCAATAAGCTGTCGCAGGCGGCGCACCTTGGGCAGCGCGCCCTCGATGAAGCGCTGGCCGGACCAGCCGGGGTTCACGCTCATCACCATCACCTGATCGACCTCCGGCAGCAGCTCCTCCACAGCGCTTACCGGCGTCCCGGGGTTTAGGCAGACACCCGCCCGCTTGCCGCGAGACCGCACCTCCTGGAAGATACGATGCGGGTGCGTGGCCGCCTCCACGTGGACGTTGATGATGTCGCCGCCGGCGTCCATGAAGGCCCCTATGTGCTTCTCCGGCTCGACGATCATCAGGTGGATGTCCAGCGTCAGTCCGGTCACTCGTCGCACCGCCTCCACCACGGGCGTGCCCATGGAGATCACCGGCACGAACCGCCCGTCCATGACGTCGATGTGGATGTAGTCCGCGCCCGCCGCCTCAGCCTCCCGCACCTGCTCCCCCAGCCACGCGAAGTCCGCCGACAGGATGGAGGGGGCCAGTTTGGTCGCGCTGATCACGACCCCTCCAGCCGTTCCCTTGCCCGCTTGAGCGCCGCCCCGACCTGTCGGGGCGAGGTGCCGCCGGGCACGTCCCGCGCCTCGATGGACGAGCGCACGTCCAGCCGCAGCACGTCCTCCTCGAACAGCGATGAGAAGCGGCGGTACTCCTCCAACGCCAGCTCGTTAAGCGCCTTCCCTTGCGATTGGGCGCGCCGCACCAGGTCGGACACCGCTTGGTGCGCCTCCCGGAAGGGCACACCCTTACGCACCAGGTAGTCGGCCACATCGGTGGCCAGGGTGTAGGAGCCGGCGGCGGCCGCTTGCGCCCTCTCGGCGTCGATGCGCAGGGCCGGCAGCATGGCCGACAGCACCCGCAGGGTCGAAAGCAGCGTGTCGACCGTATCGAAGAGGCCCTCTTTGTCCTCCTGGAGGTCGGCGCCGTAGGCCAGCGGCAGACCCTTAAGGGCCGTGAGGATCGCTATCAGGTTGCCGTAGACGCGGCCGGTCTTGCCCCGCGCCAGCTCCGCCACGTCCGGGTTCCGTTTCTGGGGCATGATGCTCGATCCCGTGGAGAACTCCCGCGGCAGCTCGATGAAGCCGAACTCCGCGCTGGCCCACAGCACTATCTCCTCCGCCAGCCGTGACAGGTGCATCGCGGTGATAGCGGCCGCCGCCTGGAACTCGACCACGAAGTCGCGGTCGGCCACGGCGTCCACGCTGTTCTCGGCGATGCGGCTGAACCCCAGCTCCCGCGCCACGAACTCGCGGTCGATGGGGTAGGCGACGCCAGCCAGGGCGCCTGACCCGAGAGGCAGCACATCGGCGCG
>JACPQO010000176.1 GCA_016190405.1 Chloroflexota bacterium
CCCTGAACATCGTGAACCGTCTCATGCTGGAGACCCACCGCGGCCGACCGCACGTGCTCCTGAACCCGGGCGACGCCGCCGCCCGCGCCATCGCCGACGGGGCCACCGTGCGCGTCTACAACGACATGGGCGAGACCAGCCTCATGGCCAAGCTCTCGCCCTCCGTGCGGCCCGGCCAGGCCATCATCTACAACGGCTGGGAGCCCTACCAGTTCCCCAACTGGTCCGACGAGGCGAACGTGGAGCCCGGCATGATCAAGTGGCTGCACCTGGCCGGCGGCTACGGCCACCTCAAGTACTGGCCCACCGAGTGGCAGCCCTGCCCCGCCGCCCGCGCCACCCGCGTCGAGGTCTCCGGCCTGGATTAGCGGCCGAGGGACGTATCGCCCCGGAAGGGGGTGTAGCATGGTCGATTTTGCCCTGACCGAAGCGCAGGCCGAGCTGAAGCGCGTCGCCCACGACTTCGCCCGCAACGAGGTCCGGCCCATGGCGCGGGAGGTGGATCGGGCCCCCGATCCGAAGGCCAGCTTCCCCTGGGACCTCTACAAGAAGGGCAACGCTCTGGGATTCAACAAGGCCCTGATCCCCGAATCGTACAGCGGCCCCGGCCTGGGCGTCCTGGACTTCGCGCTCATCACCGAGGAGCTGGCCTGGGGCGACGCCGGCGTCGCCGTCACCTACGTGGGCCACTGGCTCTGCCTGCGGCCCCTCATCCTGGGCGGCAGCGAACCGCAGCGCCGCAAGTGGCTCCCCCAGGCGCTGGCCGACCCCGACGGCGCCTTCCTGGCGGCCATCGCTGCCACCGAGCACGGCGTCGCCGCCGACCGCACGCCCCGCGAGTACCTGGGCGCGACGTCGACGGTCGCCCCCGGCGTCAGCGAGGCCGATTTCTTCACCAACTACACGCTCCCCCAGACCGAGCGCCGCGAGATGACCACCCGGGCCCTGGCCGACGGCGATGACTTCGTCATCAACGGCATGAAGCGGTTCGTCACCAACGGCCCCCTGGCCAGCCTGTACCTGGTGGTGGCTACCACCAACCCGGCCCTGCCCGACCTGGCGGCCACCGCCGCCTTCATCGTCCCCAAGGGCGCGCCCGGCCTGTCCGCGGGCACCATCGAGGACAAGATGGGCCACCGGCTCTCCGTGCAGTCGGAGGTCATCTTCGACAGCGTGCGGGTGCCCAAGGAGGACATGCTCCCCAGCGAGGCTGAGTCGGGTGCCCTGGGCTACGGCCTGGAGTGCTCCACTACGCTGGTGGGCGCCCTGTGCGTCGGCCTGGCCCGCGCTGCCTACGAGGCGGCCATCGACTACGCCAAGGTGCGCTACAAGGGCGGCAACCGCATCATCTTCCACCAGGCCGTGGGCATCATGCTGGCCGACATGGCCATCGGCATCAAGACCGCCCGCCTGCTGACCCACCAGGCCGCCTGGCACGCCGACCGCAGGCTGGGGCCGAGCGCCCTGGGGCCCATGGCCAAGGTCTTCTGCTCCGACATGGCCGTGAGGGTGACCCACGACGCCACCCAGGTCTTCGGCGGCTACGGCTACATGCGCGACCTGCCCCTGGAGAAGTGGGAGCGCGACGCCCGCGTCACCCAGATCTACGACTTCACCAACGAGATGCTGCGGGTCAACATCATCCTGCCCCGCATCGCCCTCTCCGCCGAGGTCTAGCTGGGCCGCAAAGGGCGATCCGCTCGTCCTGAGCTTGTCGAAGGGCGCAGACCGGCCCTCCAATTCTGTTGCGAACCCTGAGCGGAGTCGAAGGGTGAGCCCCCCAACAACCGTCCCAACGCCTCTGCGCGGATTCCAACCTCCAACTCCCTACTCCCTGCCTTCCCCCTCCATCCTCCGCGCCCGCTGCTGCATCAGCCGGTTGTACAGCAGAAGGTCGGCGTCGCTGTAGACGGCGTCGCCCATCTCCGTGCCGCGCTTCAGCGCCTTCATCGTCGCCTTCGTCAGGGCCACCGGCAGCGGCGGCTTGGAGACGATCCGCGACGCCAGCTCGCGCGCCGTCCGCTCCTCCTCGCCGTCCGGCGCCAGGTGGGTCACCAGCCCGTACTCGAACGCCTGCGGCGCCGAGAAGCGCTCGCAGGTCACCGTCAGCTCCAGCGCCCGCGCGTGGCCCATCTCCCGCGCCAGCCTGGGCAGCGCGTTCCAGCTCAGGGGGATGCCCAGCTCCACCTCCGGTATGGAGAACCAGGCCGATTCGCCGGCCACCCGCAGGTCGCAGCAGACGGCCAGCACCACTGCGCCGCCCACCGCGAAGCCGTGCACCGCCGCGATGCTGATCTGGTCCAGTGACTCCAGCGCCGCCGACGTCCGGCTGCCGATGCCCGACAGGTGGCGCAGCTCCAGCTCGCTGGCCGGGCCCGGCTGCCCCCACTCGCCGGTGTCCGCCCCCGACGAGAACGCCTTCCCCTCGCCGGCCAGGAGCACCACCCGCGTCTGGAAGTCCTCCGCCAGCTCCCGGCACAGCGCTTGCAGCTCCAGGTGCATCTGCCGGTTGATGGCGTTGCGCTTCTGCGGCCGGTTCAGCCGCACCGTCATCACCGCCCCGTCCCGCTCCACCTTCAGCGTCTCGTACTCCATCTCTCGCTCCTTGCCGTAGGGGCGACCCCCTGTGGTCGCCCTCGCCCGCCGCCCCGGCTGCGACAAGTCTAGCCGGGCAGCGGGCGGTGTGTCACGGGCGACGCTTGACTGACCCCGCGAAGCGCGTATCATGGAGGCCACCGGGACTCCGCGGGCCGCCGGAGGGAGGGTGCGCGATGCGACTTTTCCTATGGCTGCTGGTGTTGGCCGGCCTCCTCGCCGGAATGCTGGCGGCAGTTGGAACATCCCTGCGGGAAAGTGCGGCTGCGTCATTGTGCATACCAACAAGTGGGTACGTAGGGTGGGTATACGGCCAGACAGGGCACAACGGCGTCGACATCTGGACCAACGCATCCGGTGGCGGCAACTCCGGCAGCAAAGGCAACGCCGTGTACGCGGCAGCGGATGGCATAGTCACCCTTTACGACCACCCCAACGGGGGATATGGGCTGCGTCTTGAGCACACGGCTCTCGGCCTGTGGACCCACTACTGGCACATGGGAGATAAGGCCACCGGGACTTCGTACGTTGATGGGAGCCTATGGAACGGAAAATTTGTGACGAAGGGAACATTGCTGGGTTATCAAGGCGATGACGGAGCTACATCCGGGGACATAACACATCTGCACGTGACCGTGTCCAATGGCCCTGCTGATGCAAACGCGATAAACCCGGATGCTTACTTTGGTACTGACTTGAGCGCGCCCCGGCCGCCACCAGATTGGTTGGCACCGATCACCATGAACTGTGGCGGAGGCCCGCAGCCCACGCCTACCCCTACGCCCACCGGCACTACCTCGCCTCCTCCGCCACCTCCCCCTGGCCCCTACGGTCAGTGCGACGGCAATCCGGGAGCTTACCTTTACTGGGACGAATTCTACGGCGGGCACTGCATGCGTGTAAGCCAGGACATCGGAAATCTGAACGACGCGCTATTAGGAGATCTCAATTTCAACGATCAAGTAGACTCTATCAAGCTGGTTGGCATCTCCTACGTGAGGGTCTGCGAACACTCCAACGGGGGTGGCCAATGCGTTCAGTTTACGTCATCCCAAGAGCGCATGGCCCCGCATGGAATGGAGAACAAGATCAGCTCAGTATACCTCCAGCCAGTACAGCCACCAGGGACGGGCTATGGCTCCTGTGACGGAAGCTCTGGCGCCTACCTTTACTGGGACGAATTCTTCAATGGACACTGTCTACGCGTCAGTTCCGACGTGTCGAATCTGAACAATGCACTGCTGGGAGACCTCAATTTCAATGACCAGGTAGATTCCGTCAAACTCGTTGGCATCTCCTACGTTCGCGTCTGCGAGCACTCCGACGGAGGCGGCCAATGCGTTCAGTTTACGTCATCCCAGGACCGGATGGCCCCTCATGGCATGGAAAACAAGATAAGCTCCGTTTACTTTAGTGCGCCGCCCACCCCCACCCCAACCGCGACGGCTACCCCCACTCCCACGGCAACCGCAACACCGACCAACACTGCTACCCCCACAGCCACAGCCACGCCCACAGCTACGGCCACCGCCACGCCCACGCCTACACCGACGACTAGCAACACGCCGACGCCCACACCAACGGCGACGGCCACTGCCACACCCACGCCGAGCGCATCTCCCTGTGCTCCAGCCGGTGTTCCCGCTCCTCCGGCGCTGCTCTACCCTCCGGATGGCGCCTGGGTAGATACAACGACGCCTACGTTGGATTGGAACGACATTCCAGCGAGCTACTGTCTCGATTACTACAACCTTCAGATCTTTGACGGTGCGACCGGACAGATAGCTGATATCGCGTGGCCTACTTCTTCCAGCTACATAGTTCCACCCGGAAAAATTGCGTTCGGCAAGACCTACAGTTGGTGGGTGTGGGCGCACAACGCGTTAGGATTCGGAACCGGTAGCGTCTCCTCGTTTTCGGCAGGGAACGCTGCACCCACTCCCACGCCTACGCCCACCAAGACCGCTACGCCTACGCCTACCCCCACCAAGACGCCTACGCCTACCGCCACGAAGACCCCGACTCCAACAGCGACCAAGACACCCACGCCGACGCCAACGGCGACGCCCACTGCCACAGCCACGGCTACATCCACCGGCACGCCCAGCCCGTGTGCTCCAGCCGGGGCGCCTCCTGCTCCGGCACTGCTGTACCCTTCGGATGGCGCCTGGGTAGGTACAACGACGCCTACGTTGGATTGGGACGACGTTCCAGCCAGCTACTGTCTCGATTACTACAACCTTAAGATCTTTGACGGTGAGACCGGACAGATAGCTGATACAG
>JACPQO010000181.1 GCA_016190405.1 Chloroflexota bacterium
AGGCGGCGGTGCGGGAGGTGTACGTGGACGTGCTGATCCGGCAGTACATCGTGGGCATAACGGAGGCGACCCGCAGCCACGATACGGTGTACCTGGGGGCGTCGCCGCGGGGCTCGCTGGCGCTGCAGCGTCTGGGCCAGGCGCGGGCGCTGCTGGACGGCCGGGATTTCGTGCTGCCGGACGACGTAAAGTCGCTGGCCTACCCGGCGCTGGGCCACCGCATCATCCTGAACGCCCAGGCCCGGGTGAAGGGGCTGACGGCGGCGCAGGTGGTGGCCGAGTGCCTGGAGCGGCTGCCGGTCCCTGGAGTGCGAGCCCGCAGGTCCTAGGAGCGCGCGTCGTGAGACGGCTGGTCGTGGGGCTGGGGCGGCTCGTCCGGCGCAATCACAACCTGCTGTTCGTGCTGGCAGCCTTCGGCACGATGTTCGGGCTGGCTACGGTCAGCGGTTACTGGCTCTTCTACCGGGTGTCCTATCTGATCGGCGGGCTGGTGCCGCTGAGCTTCATCTGGGCGCGGGTGCAGGCCCGGGGCCTGGAAGTGACGGTGCAACGCGCCGTGGGCCGCCTCCAGGTAGGACAGCAGGCGGAGGCGCGGGTGCGGCTGAAGAGCCGCAGCATCCTGACCAAGCTGTGGCTGGAGGTGGAGGACCGGACGGACATGCCGGGGAGGCCGGCGCGCACGGTGCTCACGCTGCCGTCGCGGGGCCAGCGGAACTGGAAGGTGAGCCTGGCCTGCAGACGCCGCGGCGTGTATACGGCCGGGCCGGTGCAGCTGACCACAGGCGACCCGTTCGGCCTGTTCCGGATCAGCCGCCGCTACGGCGAGAAACACTCGCTGCTGGTGCTGCCGCAGCCGACGGAGCTGCCGTACTTCTGGGCGCCGCCGGCGCAGCTGCCTGGGGAGGGAACGGTGCGGCGTCGCACGCACTACGTGACCCCCAACGCGTCGACGGTGCGCGACTACGAGCCGGGCGATAGCTATAACCGCATTCACTGGCGTTCCACGGCGCGGCTGAACCGGCTGATGGTGAAGACGTTCGAGATGGATCCCACCAGCGACATCTGGGTGCTGCTGGACCTGCAGAAGTCGGTGCAGGTGGGCGAAGAGGACGACAGCACCGAAGAGTACGGCGTGCGGATAGCCGCTTCCCTGGCCAACCACTTCCTCCAGGTCAACCGGATGCTGGGATTCCTGGCCTACGGGCGGGAGACGGCGGTCCTGGAGCCGGCGCGGGGCTCCCAGCAGTACAGCCGGCTGCTGGAGGCGCTAGCCCTGGCCAGGGCCGAAGGGGCGCTGCCCCTGGGGCGGGTGCTGCAGGAGGAGGGGCGGCGGTTCGGGCGGCACAGCACGCTGATCGCGGTGACGCCTTCGGCGGGGGAGGAGTGGGTGGAGGCGCTGCAGTCGCTCGTGCAGCAGGGGAGCCGCTGCGCGGTGGTGCTGATGGAACCGGGCAGCTTCGGGGGCGCGGAGGACGCGCTGTTGCCCTTCAGCACGCTGGTGGCCAGCGACATCCTGACCTATATGGTGCGCTGCGGGGACGATCTGTCGCTGGCGCTGGGGCCGGCGGGAGCGGCCGGGGGGCCGGCGCCGGAGCGGCAAAAGGCGGGATCGGTGCCCGGGATGGGACGGGGTCGCTAGCCATGGCCGAACTGGAGTGGATGCGGCCGGTGGCCAGGCCGGCCTCGCCAGCAGCGCCCGCCTGGCTGAGAGGGCTGGCGCGCCGCTTCTTCGATTGGGAGGACTGGCTAACGCTGGCGCTGGCGCTGGCAGCCGTCCTGGCGGTGTCGCTATCGCTGGAGGGAGCCGGGTGGTCGCAGGACATGCCGGCGCTGTCGCTGGTGGGGGTGCTGGCTCTGCTGCTGTCGCTGTTCGTGGCCCGCTCGAGCTTGCCGGCGCTGCTGGCCTGGCCGCTGGCGTTGGTGATGGGGGCCGTGGTGACGTTCTGGCAGACGCTGGAGATGGTCGGCCCCGGCGGCCTGGAGACGCGGGTGGACGCCATTTATGTCCGCTTCAACGGCTGGTTCTACGCCGCCTTCACGAACCAGATCAGCAACGACCCCCTGCCGCGAGACGTGTTGACGATAGGGCTGACGTGGCTGGGCGTGTTCCTGTTTGGCTGGAGCCTCTTCCGCTGGCACAACGCCTGGCCAGGGCTGGTGCCCGGCGGGGTGGCCCTGTTCATGGACCTGGTGATCGTGGGGGACTCCCTGTCCGCGGCTATCGTCCTGTACCTGCTGCTGGGCGCCCTGTTGGTGATGCGCACGAACCTGACGGCGCGCATCCGGCAGTGGCGCGCCGAAGGGGTAAGTTACCCGCCGTTCATCAGCATATCGATCTTGCATTACGCCTTATGGGCCGTGCTCTTCTTGATTGCCGCGGCCTGGATCGCGCCGGTCGGGCCCTTCCCCACGCCAAAAGTGGTGGAGGCGCTCGTCCAGCCGCTGGAGGGGATCGGCACGGACTTCGTGCGGCTGGCGGGGCCGCTGCGGGTCAAGAAGATCGTGCCGGTGCACAACTACACCTCCATCCTGCCCTTCCAGGGCTCGGTGCGCCTGGGAGAGCGGGAGCTGCTGTCGGTGCGGGTGGACGACCCGACCCTGGAGGGGCCTATCGCCCTGCGGGGCGCGGTTTACGACGAGTACGGCTCCGGCGGCTGGTCCGCGGGCCCCCGACGGGAGATAGAACTTTCGCCGCTGCTGGCCGAGCAGGTCCGCCAGAAGCTGCAGGACGGCTCCCTGGCGGGCCGGCTGGTGGCCCTGACCGTGCAGGTGGAAGCGAAGAGCGTGGTGGGGACGGTGCTATTCTCGCCGGGTGAGCCGGTGTCGGCGGGGGTGCCGGCCCGGATCGAGGCGCTGGCGGGGAGCGTGTTCTCGGCGCCGATATATGTCCCCGGCGGCGGAGCCGGCCTCAGCGACCAGGAGGTGCTGGCCCAATGGGCCCACCTGCCGCCGCGCTTTCTGGCAGTGGGGATAGAGCGCGACGGTTCGGGGCGGGTCCTATCGGCCCAGGTGATCGATGGACGGAGTTTGGCGCTGCTGGACGCCCTGGTGGTCCGCCCCCAGGATGCCCTGGCCGAGGGCGAATCGTACGTAGTGTTCGGCCTGACCCAGACCGTGTCGGACGACGAGCTGCGGCAGGGGGGCTGGGACTACCCGGCCTGGATCCGCGATCAGTACCTGCAACTGCCGGATAACCTTCCGGAGCGGGTGACGGAGCTGGCAGGAGAGGTGGCGTTGACGGAAGCCACGCCCTACGACCGAGCCCAGGCGATCGAGGCGTACCTGCGGCAGTACAAGGTGGACTACAGCGTGGCGGACACGCCGCCGGGCCGAGACACGGTGGACTACTTCCTGTTCGATTCCAAGCGCGGCTACTTCGACTATCACGCTTCGGCGATGGTGGTGATGCTGCGCGCAATAGGCGTGCCGGCGCGGCTGGCGGTGGGCTTCGTCATCGACCAGAAAGACTACGACCGCGACTCCGGGGCGTACATGGTGCGGGACAGGAACGCCTACGCCTGGCCCGAGGTGTACATACCCGGACACGGCTGGGTGGAGTTCAATCCCTCGCCGGACCGTCCGGAGGAGCTGCGGCCGGGGACGCAGGCCGAGGCCGGCACCCTGACGGAGCCGGACCTGGACGACTTCCCCGACCTGCCGGTGGGCTCCGGCGCGTTCCTCCCTATAGTGGGCGGCGACACCGCCAGCGGATCGAGCTCGTCTTCCGACGGCTCGGGCTTCGGCTACGAGCCGTGGATCGCCCTGGCGGTGGCGGGGTTGGCGGCGGCGGTGGCGGGGAGCGTGGCCCTGGGCTGGCGGAGGTCCGTAGCCGGGCTGCCCTACCCGCAGCAATTGTGGGAGAAGACAGTGCGCCTGGCCTCCTGGGCCGGGCACCCCCCGGAGCCCGGGCAGACGCCGGCCGACTTCGCCGGCCGCCTGGAGCGGGCCTTCCGGGGCGTGCGAGATATCCCGACGCTGGCCGCCGCTTACAACCGCTCGCGCTTTGCGCACCGGGATGCGGAGGCGGCGGAGCGCCAGCATCTAGCGAAGCTGTGGCCGCACCTGCGCGGCGCTCTATTATGGGCGATGCTGGCGCGGCTCTGGCGGCGCCGCTGACCTCTTCGTCCTACTGCCAGCCGAACAGGTTCCAGCCCTGATAGATGGCGAGGGTGTTCTCGCCGTAGTCGATTTCGCAGGTGGCGCTGGCGTTGACAAAGTAGACTTCTCCCAGGAAGAACTGCTTCAGGCTCTGCAGGCCCTCGGGGATGTCCGGGTCGAAGTTCAACCACTCCTTGGTCTGGTTGTTGAAGGACCAGGCCACGTTGGTCGCGGCCAGGCAGTCGCCCAGTTGGGCCTCTACGGGAAGGTAGGAGCCGGGCGTGAACGTGGGCGTGGCGGTGGGGCTGGCCGTCGGCGTGGGGCTGGCCGTCGGCGTGAAGGTCGGCGTGGGGGTAGGGGTACGCGTCGATGTGGGAGTAGGAGTGGGAGTGCGGGTCGGCGTGGCCGTGGTGGTAGGGGTGGGGGTGCCCTGCAGCGGGCCGACCTCAATAGCGCCGGCCGGGATGGAGAACGTGGACTCGCCACTGGTGTTGAAGGAGCGGAGCCGGTAGCAGTAGGCCTGGCCGGGGGTCAGGCCACCGCCGTAATCGTTATCGGTGTAGGACACGGTGCCAGCGGGCACCGTGTCCAGGAGGGTGAAGTCGGCGATCGCCGCTGCCAGGCAGTCCTTGGGGGCCCGCCAGACCTCGAACCCCATCTCGCCGGAGACGTCCGCCCAGTTGAGGACGATGGAGGCCGAGGGGACGGCGGTGAGGAGGGCGGGCGCCGGGGGAGGCGAGCCGGAGCCGAGCGGATAGAGGCTGGCGGCGCCGGCGGCGTCGTCGGCGCACGGGGTGCGCTGAATACTCCCGTAGCTGGCGTCCATGGCGGGACAGGAGTTGCAGCCGCTGTTGCTGGAGGGATGGCCCAAGCCCAGGACGTGCCCGTATTCATGCAGGAGAGTCGTCCACAGGTCGACGAAGCTATCGCAGGCGCCCTTGACGCCGTCCACGGCCCACCTGTCGCCCCAATGATCGTTGTCGATCTGCACGTCGGCATCCACGATGGAAGAGCCGGTGAAGCACCAGGAGGTGATGGCCAGGATGTTGCTGGCGTGGTTGGCGTCGCCGATACCCCAGGTGGTGTCGTTGAACCCGTCATAGAAGGGACAGCCGTCGGCGCCGCTTAGCCGGGTGGTGTTGCCCAGGGGCCCAAAGGCGACATAGGAGTCGGGCAGGTCCTGCCAGGCGTGAAAGGCGGCGGCGGCGGCGCGGCGGACCTGCTGGGCCGTAAGCTGGCCGGGCCGGCCGCTGTTGGCGTTGACGAAGAAGGGTACCGGGATTTGACTGGTCGAGAACTGGAAGCCGCCAACGGTGACGAAGGAGCTCTCCACCAGAGGCGCGCCTTGCTGGAGAGGGTCTTCGGCGGGGGAGAGGGCGCCTCGAGCGGCGGCGCCGATCCTCCGTTGCAGCTCCGGCAGGGGGAGGCCGGCCTGGCCGGCTTGAAGGCCGGCGACAGTGCCGTCGTCGGCGACGGCCAGCTTGCTCTGGAAGGCCTGGGTCAAAACGAGCCGACCGGCGGGCGTGCTGCGGAGGAAGAGGACAGCCCGCTCGCCGACTGTGAACTCGGGACTGGTGCCTACAGCCAGGCGGTACTGGCCGAGATCGCCGCCGGGAACGCTCAGCGCGAGGGCGCCGGCGGGCTGGCCCTTGAGCGGCTGCTCGGGGGTAAGCGACACGAAAGTGGCGATGGAGCCGCCGCCATCGGCGAGGCAGCTCTGGAGGCTGCGGACCGTGGCCACGACGACGAGGTCCGACTCATCGGTCATCTGCTGGAGGGTGGAGGCGAACATGAGGCCACCGGGGCCCGCCGTGTGGGAGGGGCCGGAGCTGCGCGGCGGCGTGCACTGAAGAGCGGCGGGTGCGTAGCGGGCGCTGCCGTGATCGGTGGCGATGAAGAGGACGACCAGGGCGGCAGCCAGGTAGACTAGCGTCCTCACGACGCCGGATGCCGCGGGTCCGGCGAGTGAACCCCTGGCGCGGCGACGGGCGTCCGGCGTATTCAGGGCGACGTTCCCTCTCAGCTATATCTCATTTCTGGAGCGACGGGGCGGCCAGGGCCAAGCACCTCCAACGAAGAAGACGCCTGGCCGTCGGGGGCGGTTACGACCGATGTCACATGATTGTTGCAGCGAGGAACACGTCATAGCCATGGCTATCGATACACAATTGCTTCACCAATGAGCCCGGGCCAGCCGTCCGGCAGAATGGTGAGCGCCAGATGCAACGAGGAACCAGGAACCTGGAACAAGGAACAAGGCCCCGCCGCCCCCTGGTTCCAGGTTCCCCGGTTCCTGGCTCCTGGCCTCATCCGCTTCAGCGCCAGCCGAACAGGTTCCAGCCG
>JACPQO010000178.1 GCA_016190405.1 Chloroflexota bacterium
GAACGTGGACGGCGTGGGCCTCCTGCGGGCGGAGTTCATGATCGCCCAGATCGGGGAGCACCCGCGGCTGTTCATCGAAGACGGCCGTTCGGACGAGTTCATCGAGAAGCTGGCGGAAGGGCTCGGCTCCTTCGCCAGGGCGTTCCACCCGCGGCCGGTGGTCTACCGCACGACCGATTTCAAGACGAACGAGTACCGCAACCTGAAGGGCGGCGAGAAGTACGAGCCGGAGGAGGAGAACCCGATGATCGGGTTCCGCGGCGCCTCCCGCTACGTCCGCGACGAGGAGGCGTTCAAGCTGGAGATCGAGGCGATCAAGCGGGTGCGCCGGGAGTACCCCAACCTGTGGGTGATGATCCCCTTCGTGCGCACGCCGGAGGAGCTAGCGGAGGTGAAGGCGGTCCTGGAGCGGGAAGGGCTGGCGCGGTCGCAGGAGTTCAAGCTCTGGATGATGGCGGAGGTGCCCTCCAACGTGTTCCTGCTGGACAAGTTCATCGATGTGGGTATCGATGGCATCAGCATCGGCTCCAACGACCTCACCCAGCTCATCCTGGGGATCGACCGGGACAACGCCCGCTTCGCCACCGAGTTCGACGAGCGGAACGAGGCGGTGATGATAGCCCTGGAGCGGCTGATCCGGGGGGCCAAGGAAAGGGGCATAACCGTATCGATCTGCGGCCAGGCCCCCAGCGACTACCCGGAGTTTACCCGCCGGCTGGTGGAGTGGGGGATCACTTCCGTCTCCGTGAACCCGGACGTCATCGACAAGGCGCGCGAGATCATCGCCCAGGCGGAGGGGGTGCTGGAGGCGGAGGCGGCGGCGCGCCAGACCCCGGCCCCGGCGACGGCGACGCCGGCCAGCTAGCGCTACAGGGACGAGAAGGCGGCCCTGCCGGTTGCCAGCGCCGGTTCAATCGATGAGTTGGCTGCCCCAGCGCAGTCGCGCCGTTATGTGTGTATGATAGTCGGCTACCGCAAGGACGTTTACCGGAATCTCTGACATGGACCTCAACGTCGTTCGCTGCCGCCTTGAAGAACGAGAGCGGCAGCTCTCGCCTTACGCGGCCAAGAGCTTCGAGGCCCGCGGCAGGGAGCGGCCGGAAGAGCCATCGCCGCTGCGGACGGAGTTCCAGCGGGACCGCGACCGGATCACCCACTGTAAGGCGTTCCGGCGGCTGAAGCACAAGACGCAGGTGTTCATCGCGCCGGTGGGGGACCACTTCGTCACCCGGCTGACGCACACCCTTGAGGTGGCCCAGATCGCGCGGACGATAGCGCGGGCGCTCAACCTGAACGAGGACCTGGCGGAGGCGATCGCCCTGGGCCACGACCTGGGCCATCCGCCCTTCGGACACGCCGGCGAGCAGGCGCTGGCGGAGGAGCTGAGAGGGGTCAGGGGCCAAGGGTCAGGGGTCAAGGGGGCCGCCCCGCCGGCGGAGGGGTTCCGGCATGCGGAGCAGAGCCTGCGGGTGGTGGACAAGCTGGAGCGATTGAACCTGACCTGGGAGGTTCGGGACGGCATTCTCAACAGCTCCAAGGTGCGCGAGGACATCCTGGCCGAAGGCTACGGGACCCCGGCGACTCTGGAGGGGCAGATCGTCAAGCTCTCGGACGCCGTGGCCTACATCAACCACGATATCGCCGACGCCATCCGGGCCGGCCTGCTCAGCGAGGAGGAGCTGCCCAAGCAAGTGGCGGCCACCCTGGGGCGCTCACATTCCCAGCGGATCAACGCCCTGGTGAGCGACATCGTGGAGCATTCGTGGGCCGCCACGGGGGAGGCGCCGGCCAGCGGCCACAAGCCGGAAGAGGTGGGCATCGGGATGAGCCCCGGGGTGCTCGCCGCGGCCAACGTGCTGCGGGAGTTCATGTTTCAGCGCGTGTACCTGTGGGAAGGTCGCAGGGAGGAAGCGGAGCGCGCCCAGCACGTGGTGAGAGTAGTGTTTCACCATTATGTCGAGCACCCCGAGGATATCCGGAGCGACTTCGTGATCGCCTCCGACCCGCCCTGGCGGCGGTCGGCCGACTACGTAGCGGGGATGACGGACGGCTTCGCTCTGGCGACGGCGGAACGCCTTGGCAGGGGTTCAACGTTGGGTGTCGGCGGTCCCGAGGGCAGGCAGCCAGGGGGCCACTGACGCGCGAAACATTTTTTCTAAAGAATGCCGCTATCCGTAACTTTTCGGGGCCGCGAATGTTCTATAATTGGAGTGTCAGCCTCTGGCGATCTGTTGCCCCCAGCTTGCGCCGCTCTGCATCGGCGTTAACCCGAACGTAAGCGACGCGCCAAGCCCTATTGCCGGCCCTGCACGCAGACAGGCAGGGATGAGAGGGCCATGAACGAAGTCCAAGAGGTCAAGGCGCGGCTGGACATAGTGGACGTCATCGGCCAGTACGTCCAGCTGCAAAAGGCGGGCCGCAGCTTCAAGGCCATCTGCCCGTTCCACAGCGAGCGAACGCCTTCGTTCATCGTCTCGCCGGACCGGCAGAGCTGGCACTGCTTCGGGGCCTGCGGTACCGGCGGCGATGCTATCGCCTTCGTCATGCGCAAGGAAGGGCTGGAGTTCCCGGAAGCGCTGCGGATGCTGGCCCAGCGGGCCGGCGTGCTCTTGCCGGAGCGGCGCGTTTCCCAGGAGGAAGACCGGATCCGCGAGCGGCTGCGGGCCGCCAACGAAGCGGCCGCCGCGTGGTACCGGCGGCTACTGCTGGACGGCGACGCAGGCCGCGCCGCGAGCGAGTACCTGGAGCGTCGCGGCGCAGACGGGCCGACGGCGGAGGCGTTCGGCCTGGGCTACAGCCCGCCGGCCTGGGAAGCAATGCGGGAGCGGCTGCGCCAGGAGGGGTTCACGGACGCCGAACTGCTGGCGGCGGGACTGCTGGTGGAAGGGGAGTCCGGCCCCCACGACCGATTCCGGGGGCGGCTGATGTTCCCCATCCGGGACTTGCGCGGCCGGGTCATCGGGTTTGGGGCGCGGGCCCTGGATGATTCGCTCCCCAAGTACCTTAATACGTCGCAGACGCCGATCTTCGACAAGGGAGGCGTCCTGTACGCCCTGGAGCGGGCCCAGGACGGCATCCGCCGCGAGGGCCGCGCGGTGATCGTGGAAGGGTACATGGACGCCATTGCGGCGCATCAGCATGGGTTCGACAACGTGGTGGCCTCGATGGGTACCGCCCTGACCGAGCGGCAGGTGCGGCTGCTGAAGCGCTTGAGCGCCCAGATAGTGCTGGCGCTGGACGCCGACGCGGCGGGCAGCGAGGCGGCGGTGCGCGGCCACGATGTCGTGCGTGGGGCGCTGGCCGGCGAGGAAGGATCGGCGGCGGTGCCTGTGGTCACCTGGCGCGGCCTCGTGCGCTACCAGACAGCGGTGGCAGTGGAGCTACGAGTAGCGGTCCTGCCCGAAGGGCTCGACCCCGACGATGTGATCCGAGCCGACACGGCAGCGTGGCGTGCCCTCATCGAGGGGGCGAAGCCGGTGCTGGACTACCGGCTGGAGACTTCGGCGGCCGCCCATGACCTAACGCTGCCGCACGGCCGCTCGCAGCTGGCGCAGGAGTTCCTGCCGCTGCTGGCGGCTGTGGCCGACCCGGTGGTGCGGGCCCACTACCTGCAACGGCTGTCACGGCTGGCCCTGGTCAACGAACGTGACCTGGCGGCCATGCTGGCTTCGTCCGGAGCGCGCCGCGCCAGGCCCGGCGCCATGGCCCCGGCGGCAGCAGCGGCGCCGTCGCCGCCTGCGGGCGATGCCCGGGAGGAGTTCCTGCTGGCCCTCCTGTTGCGGTATCCTGAGTTGCGCCCCGAAGGGCTGGTCATCCAGGAGGACCTGCTTTGGGAGAGCGAGAACCGGGAGGTCCTGGCCCTCTGGAAGCGCCAGGACGGCGACCTGCTGACCGGAGCTGAAGGAGAAGATGAGGTAAAGGACGCCTTGCCGCAGGAACTCCGGCCGCATTTGGAGCGTCTATTAGCACGGAGGCTCCCCTCCTTCGACCTCAAGCAGGCGCGCGAGGCGCTGGCGGCCTGCCGCCAGGGGCTGGAGACGCGCCGCCTGAAGACGGAGAAGCAGGCCACGGCCGCCCTGCTGGCCGCCTGGGAGGAGGAGGTGGGGGCATCGGCACTGGCGGAGGCTACCGTGTCCTTCGTGGGGCCCACGGAAGATGGGGTGGAGGCGGAAGATCAAGATCGGATGAGAGAGGTCGTGAGCCTGCACATGCGGGACATGGAGGCCGGACTGAAACTACACCGTAGAGAGAGGAGTGACGACGCTGAGGATACCGGGGGAACGAGGAACGATGGTTAGGGATTTCGACGAAGAGAAGGAGATGTACTTGCACCGCCAGCGGCGGGGCCGCCTGGCCGACGACCTATTGGAGGACGCCGCGGACGACTCCGAGATGGAGTCTGAGGAGGCGGCCGAGGAGGAGGCGCCGCCGGTGCCGGTGGCGTCCGACGGTGACCTGGTGGAGAGCCCCAGCGTGCCGCGAGTAGCCTCGCGCACCCCTCTGGAGATGGAGGAGTGGGGCGTGGCCACGCCTGAAAAGCTGGAGGAGGCCGAGCCGGAGATCGTCGATGTGGAGCTGGAAGAAGGGATCGACGACCCGGTGCGCATGTACTTGCGCGAGATCGGCCGCGTGAGCCTCCTGACCGCCCACGACGAGAAGAAGCTGGCCCGGGCCATGGAGGACGGCGATCGCATCCACCGGATAGAGAACGCGTATCTGGAGGAGCACGGCCGGCGGGCCCGCGGCGCCGACGTCGTGGTGGCCCTGCTATCGGAGCTGCAGGACCTGCGAAAGGCCATCGACATTGTCACCAAGGCGTTGGGCCTGCACAGGCCGCCGCTCTCCGAGCTGATCGTCGACGAGCGCTTTCGGGGGGTAGTCGACGCCGAGATCGATACCGAGATGGCGAACAAGCTGGCCTCCGAGTTGAAGATGGAAGAGCCCGACGCCGAACGCCTCCTGGTCCGCATGTCGATCCTTACGCACGTCCTGACGCCCCAGATCGTGCTGTGGGCCGCCGAGGCGGCCGGCGACGAGAGGAAGCTGTCCTTCCTGAAAGAAGGACCGCCGGAGGAGCTGGCCGACAGGCTCGCCGGGCACGAGGACCAGATCAAGGCCCACTTCCAGCGCCTGAAGGACGAGGGCTTCCAGGCCGAGAAGCGGCTCACGGAGGCGAACCTGCGCCTGGTGGTCAGCGTGGCCAAGAAGTACATCGGGCGGGGCATGTCCCTGCTGGACCTGATCCAGGAGGGGAACATCGGCCTGATCCGGGCCGTGGAGAAGTTCGACTACCGCAAGGGGTACAAGTTCAGCACCTACGCCACCTGGTGGATCCGCCAGGCCATCACCCGGGCCATCGCCGACCA
>JACPQO010000186.1 GCA_016190405.1 Chloroflexota bacterium
CTGGAGAAGACGGCGCGCGTCCAGCGGCCGGTCATCGTGGGCGTGCTGCCGCTGCACAACTACCGCCACGCGGTGTTCCTGCACCAGGAGGTGCCCGGGATGTACCTGCCGGACTCGGTGCGCGACCGCATGCGGCGGGCGGGGGAGGAGGGCGGCCCGGCGGAGGGGCAGGCCATGGCCCGCGACTTCATCGCCCTGTGCCGGGCCAAGGCGGCGGGGGTCTTCCTGGTGCCTTCCTTCGGGCGCTACGATATAGTGGCGGAGCTGGTGGCGGAGGCTAAGGGGTAGCCTGGTGGGTGGCAGCCTCGCTGATGCGGCAGGCGACGGGGGTCAGGGCGTAGGTGGGCGGCGGCAGGCGTTAAGGCTTTGCCGCTAGGACCGCCTCCACGCCTGCCAGAGCCTGTTCTACCGTGAGCCCAGAAAGAGCCGCGACGGCGGGCATGGAAGCCCACATGCCGTCGACGGGTTGAAGCCTGCCATCGGGATCAACAGTGAACTGGCTGAATGGCACGTCCGTGAGGTAGGCAGTAGAGTTCGGGAAGTCTGGTAACACAGCCCGATCGAGACTGAGCAGGTAAGTGGCACCGACCACCAACGGCGGGTCTCCCGAGAGGTGGTACAGCTTGCCCTCCCAGACACCGCCGCCATCCCGCACCAGTATCTTGTCCCCGGGCTTGGGCCCCGAAGTGCCCAGCACCCTTTCCACCGCGACTTCGTACACGGTGAAGTCTCTGCCCGGCGGGCGCAACAGCTCCTCCGGGGAAGGCGTCCAGGAGCAGACCACGAACTTAGGATGATCCGGCGGGAACGGACACGGGCGGGGCGTCCAGCCCAGGTAGCCCGGCCGTGGATCGTAGGGAAGGGCAATACCGACGACGCTGCCGAGGACAATGGCGTCGCCCTGCATCAATGAACGCAGAGAGTCGCCTCTGTTGAGTGGCCATAGAGACTCACCTATAATGACCACACTCGTCTCGCCGCCGTCTTGTACTACCGCCTCCTGGTAGCCGCCTTGGCCGCCGTCCTGATCTGATGCTCGGGCGGCTGCCGTCTCCTCAGCCGGCCCTGGTGTGGCGGGATTCATTACGGGGGCACCTGTGCCACAGCCTGCGGCCAGGACCGAAAGCGCAATAAGCGCAGGCAGATATGTTTGCCTTAGCATCCGGACCATCCCCAATTCGGGTCGTAGTAGGCGTGATTGATCCCGCAGGAATCCCATAGCTGAGGTCCGTCGTAGTCTCCGTCTAGCGCGCAATCGTAGTCCATGACCGTGGGGCGTGGGTCCCCACAGACATAGTCCCTCACTTCCCCATTGCCAGGGCTGTTGTCGTGCGCTAGGACGATCGCGTGCCCCAGTTCGTGTGCAGTCGTTTCTCGACGCTGGTAGTCCGCGGAGTGTTGATCGTCGTCAAGCAGCACAAGTGCATACCACCAAGTATTGGGCTTGGAGTGGTCGCCATCGCAGTCGCCCGCATAGCCCGGGCCCTGACATTCGTGCTTCAGCTGGTCGAACAAGTAAGTGACCCCTAGGGCGTTACTGGTGCACTTTCTGACGCCGAAGTCAGTGAAGCAGTCAGGATCGGAGGCCGTGTTCGATGTCACCGCAATGTGCACGTCGTGCTCCGGGTCGGGAGGCGATGTCTCGGCGAAGTAGACCGTGTTCGGTGCTATCGTCTCGCTGTTCCAGTCGGCGAGGGCGGCAGTGATTGGGGAGTCCCAGTTCGTGGCGTAGCCCGAGTCAACATGCCGGTGAGTCGAAAGCGTCATCCACGTCGTGTAGTTGTAGCTGTCCTCGTAGAACTGGTACCAGCGGTCGGTCCATAGTCTCTTTTCCGGGCTGTGATCGCCATCCCATGTAACCGTGTGCCAGAGGGCGAGGCCATTCCACGCGTACACGACGACGTTGCCATCGTCTTGGACGGTTAAATAGGCGCCGGGGTTGTCCCAGGTGTACGTGTGCCAGATAGCAGCGCCTGATGTATTGTAAATGACGAGATTGCCGTCGGTCTGCATGGTCACGCCCTGGACCGACGCGCCGTAGGTTCCGCTATTCCACAGCGCCAGCGTGGGCACCCCGGTGTGGTAGAGCACCAGGTTGCCGTCGGTCTGCATTATGAACTTTTAAACACCATCGGGCGACAGGCGGTACTGCCCCGGATAGAGCCATTGACCACCGGTCAGCGTGTGAGTCGCGGACGCCGTCCTGGTGCTGAAGAGAATAGACGTCACCATCGCGATACCCAGTATTAGAACGGCGTAGCGGCGCAATTTGTTCCCCTCCCTGCCTGCGCCCGCAACGTACGCCCCCCAGGTGGCCTTGTCTGTCCGGCAAAGGCAGACTTTCTTGTAGGGTTTAGCCTTACACTACGCTTTCCTTCACAATCATTGCCATTTGCCACGCGAGGTGTCTGTCCGCTAACCTGTACCTGCCGTGACGGACACAGAGCACACGCCGTTCCACTTCTCGCCCAGGCCCAATCGCGCCGGCGAGATCCAGTGGCGCCAGTGGGGCCCCGAAGCTTTCCGGGAGGCCAAAGAGAGCGGCAAGCCCATCCTCCTGTCGCTGTCGGCTGTCTGGTGCCACTGGTGCCACGTCATGGACGAGACGTCGTACTCGGATCCCGGCGTCATCTCCTACATCAACGAGCGCTACATCCCCGTCCGGGTGGACAACGACCAGCGGCCGGACATCAACGCCCGCTACAACATGGGCGGCTGGCCAACGACGGCGCTGCTGACGGCGGAGGGCGAGGTGCTGGCCGGGGGCACCTACGTGCCGCCGGAGCAGATGCGCGACCTGCTGCCCAAAGTGGCCATGTACTACGGCGGCAACAAGCAAGAGGTAGCGCAGAAAGCGGAAGAGATGCGGCGGCGGCGGTCGGAGGCGGTGACCGGTGGCCAGCGAGGCCAGCTATCGGGCCAGATATTCCAGGCCGTGCTGCGCGGCGCGACGGAGGCCTACGACCCGCTGTTCGGCGGCTTTGGCGAGGCGCCCAAGTTCCCCCATACTGACGCCATCGACCTGCTGCTGTACGCGCACCGCCGCAGCCAGGACCCGGACCTCCTGCACATGGCCCGCAAGACGCTGGAGTTCATGGCCCGCGGCGAGCTGTTCGACCAGGAGTGGGGCGGCTTCTTCCGCTACGCCACCAAGCGCGACTGGTCGGAGCCCCACTACGAGAAGATGCTGGAGGACAACGCCAACCTCCTGCGCAACCTGCTGGCGCTGTACCGCATAACCGGCGATCCGGCCCACGCGGAGATTGCCGGTCGCGCCATCGGCTACCTGGAGGCGAAGCTGCGCGACAAGGCCGCGGGCTTCTTCTACGGCTCGCAGGACGCCGACGAAGAGTTCTACAAGTTACCGGCGGCTGAACGGGAGAAACACCCGGAGCCGTACATCGACCGCACCTGCTACACGAGCTGGAGCGCGATGGCGGCCTCGGCCTATCTGGAGGCGTCGTGGACTCTTCGACCGGCTCAGGGCAGGCTGCTGGACCGGCCCGATCTCCGCGATGCTGCCCTGGCGGCGCTCGAGTTCGCCTGGCAGGAGTGCCGGGAGCCGGGCGGCGGCATGTACCGCTTCAACGACGGCAGTCCGCAGGTGCCGGGGCTGCTGGGCGACCAGGCCTACACCGCTCGGGCCCTGCTGGACGCCCACGAGGCAACGGGCGACAGCCTCTACCTGGAGCGCGCGCTGGAGCTGGCCCACTTCCTCACGGAGCGCTTCGCCGACAAGGAGGGCGGCGGGTTCTTCGATACGTGGGACGAGACCGAGGAGCTGGGCCGGCTGAGCGAGCGCCAGAAGTCGGCGCCGGACAACGCCGTCTGCGCCGAGGTGTTCATCCGGCTGCACCACCTCACCCGCGACGAAGCGTACAATGAGGTGGCGCAGGGGACCCTGGAGGCGTTCGCGGAGGCTTACCCGAACCTGGGCTACTTCGCGGCCGGCTACGCCCGCCAGGTGGACACGTTCCTCAATCCACCGGTGGAGGTCAATATCGTGGGCGACCTGGTCGCGGAGACCACGCGCGCCCTGCACCGGGCGGCCCTGGGGCTGGACGTGCCCTCGCGGGTCGTGCAGGTGCTGGACCCGCGGCGGGACACCGAGCGACTGAAGGCGCTGTACCTGCCGCCGGAGCCGGCGCCCGCGGCCTACGTGTGCGCCGGCGCTATGTGCTCGGCGCCGGTGACGCGGCCCGAGGAGCTGGTGGAGACGGTGCGCCAGATGCAGAAGCTGGGGCAGCCGCTGTAGGAAATCGCATAGGGGGCCACCGTAGGAGGCCGGGAAGTGTCCGAAGAAGAAGTCAAGCGGGTAATGGACGAGATGCCGTACGGGCTGTACATCGTCGGCAGCCGCCTGGACGGCGAGGTGAACGGCATGATGGCCGACTGGGTGATGCAGGTCTCGTTCAGCCCGCGCCTGGTCGCCGTCTCGTTCGAGCTGGACGCCCGCAGCCTGGAGAACATCCGCGGCAGCAAGGTGTTCACGGTGAACCTACTCTCCCAGGACCGCGACAGCATGGACCTGGCCGCCAAGTTCGCCCAGCCGTAC
>JACPQO010000019.1 GCA_016190405.1 Chloroflexota bacterium
CCTCCGCGCCCTCCGGCCTGGCCAGGGTGACGATGGCCTTGGCGTCCACGTTGGAGCAGAACCACTTGGAGCCGTTCAGCAGCCAGGTGTCCCCGTCGGCGGTGGCGGTCGTCTCGCTGGTGGCCAGGTCGGAGCCGCCGCGGATCTCGGTCATGAACATCGCCCCGTCCCAGGAGCCGTCGAAGGACGGCGATTGCAGCCGGGTCAGCACGCGCTCCCGCACCTCGGGCGGCGCGTAGCGGTCGACCAGGGCCTCGACGCCGCCGGTCATCCCGGTCGAGCAGACCATGCCGGTGTCCGACTGGCTGAGGAGGTAGGTGAACGCCGAGCCGAGGACCGTCGGCACGCGGCGCCCCGAGGAGCGCAGCCGCTCGGGGCCCTGCTCCCAGATGTCCCGCTTGCTGGCGATGGCGTCCGGGTGGTGGACGATACGGCAGACCTCGTTGCCCCACTCGTCGTAGCGCTCCAGACGAGGCGGGTTGTGGTCGATCACCTCCGCCTGGGCGGCGATGGGCCCGCCGCACAGCTCGCCCCAGCGTAGCATCTGCTCCTCGGCCCAGTCGCGGTCATCGGGCGCGATGTGGTGCTCCATCAGGAAGCGGAGATTAGGGTCGATCAGGTACCAGTTCAGACCGATGGCCGAATCGAAGGCCGAGTAGTCGATGGGCTCGCTTCGCGTTCTTGTGGTCATGGCGATCTCCTTCCGGCGCCCTGGCGCCTTACTCCTTTACCTCCAGCAGCTCCACGTCGAAGATGAGGTTGGCGTTGGGGGGAATCGTGGGGGGGCGGCCCGCCGCCCCGTAGGCCAGGCTCGCCGGGATGATCAACCGGCGCTGGCCTCCCACCTTCATCGTGGACAGGCCTTCGTCCCAGCCTGGAATCACCTGGCCCCTGCCGATGGGGAACTCGAAGGGCTGGCCCCGGTCCAGGGAGCTGTCGAACTTGGTGCCATCCGCAGCCAGCCAGCCGGTGTAGTTGACCACCACGGTCTGGCCCAACTGGGGCGAGGCGCCGCTGCCCTCGGCGAGGTCGACGTACTTGAGACCGCTGTCCGTGGTCACTTCCTGGCCGGACACCGGCGGCGGCGTAGCCGGGGCCACCGACGCCGGTGATTCGCCGGGCGAGACCGCGGGCGTCGGGCTCTGCAGGGCCACCGACGCCTGCACGTCCGGGTTGTTGGTGG
This sequence comes from Chloroflexota bacterium, assembly GCA_016190405.1. The sequence goes on from JACPQO010000019.1 coordinate 1,184, forward strand.
GGTTCTCCTGGCCGCTGCCCCCCGTGAGGGTGGCGACCAGTATTACGGCCAGCACCACGGCGGCGATACCGACCACTCCAGCCCGCGCCCAGGCCGAGCGCAGGGCCAGCAACCCCGATAGGGCGCCGCCGGCGGCGCCGCTGGCCAGCTGCGCGGGGTGGCCCCTGCGGTCGGCGGCCCGCCGCCGCTCGTATTCCGCGCGACTCTTCTTGTTGCTCAGGACCTCATAGGCCTGGGTGATCGCCTGGAACCGCTGGGCGGCCTTCGGCTTCTTGCTGACCGCCGGGTCGTAGATGCGCGACAGCCTGCGGTAGGCGGCCTCGATAGCCTCCTGGGTGGCGGCAGGGTTCAGTTGCAGGATCGAGTAGTAGTCTCTCTCTTCAGTCATCTCTCCCGTACCTTATGAGGGGTGCCTCGCCACGGAAGAGCGATCGCCCTCGCGCGCGGCGGTCTTCAGCGATACCCATTGTAGCGGAAATGCGGGCTGGCGCCAGTTGTGCGTTCGCGTACTGTGGGCGATGCGGGGACGGTGGCGGGGCGCCGCGCCGATAGTCTGGCCAGCGCCGCTAGCGGCGGCCCACTGCGAGCCGAACCGGGGGAGCGAGGCGGTAGCGCTGGGGCCAGTCGCGGCAGGCCTGGCAGACCCATCCTGTGTGCGCGCCTAAGCAGGGCGGCAGGCTCTGCCAGGACGTCCAGAGGGCCCGACCAGGCCGATCCGGCAAGTGATGCACTCGGCCCGAGACACGGTAGCCGGCCTCCTTGAGCAGGTGTTGCGGATCGATGGCGAGGACGCTGGCCAGGGAAAAAAGGCTCGCGGCCCGGGGCGACTTGACCAACCCCTTCTCCAGCTTGCTGAGGTACCCCTGGCTCACCCCGGCCATCATCGCCACCCTCCCCTGCGAGAGGCTCAGTTCATCGCGACGCCTGCGGATTATGGAGCCGATGGCCATGGCCGGTCTCGCCTTCGTGGGGACCGTCTTGCGGCCCCTGATTATTCTAGTATTGTAATCACCGTATCAGTATACTATCGTGCTATCTCTAGTTTGGGAAGTAGGTGAACTCAAGATTTTGCAGTGAATTTCTCCGGTAGTCGATAGATTGATTCTATGCGGCACAAACTCCTTAGCACACCCTTTCGGGGCTTCGATTCTGGCCCGTTTGCCCGCTGCGTTGCTATACTGACCCCGCTGTGACTACAGCGGAGCTCCCGCCCCTCATCCGCGCCCTTCTCCGTCCCTCGGCATATCCCCATGCGGTTGACCGCGTTCAGCTGGTCCAGACCCACATCTCCTACGTTCTCCTGGCCGGAGAGCACGTCTACAAGGTGAAGAAGCCCCTGGACTTCGGCTTCCTGAACTATTCCACCCTGGCCCGGCGTCTCTACTACTGCCGCCAGGAAGTCATCCTCAACTCGCGGCTCTGCCCGGACACGTACCTGGGCGTCGCCAAGATCCGCCAAGAGGGCGATCGCATCTCCGTTGAGGGTCGCGGCCGCGTGGTCGAATATGCCGTCCACATGCGGCGCCTGCCCGAAGAGCGGATGATGGACCGGCTGCTGGCCGAGGGCGCCGTCAGCGGCGACATGGTGGAGCGCGTCGCCGACCGCCTGGCGGAGTTCCACGCCGCCTCTCAGACCAGCACTCGCATCGCCGCGTACGGCCACTGGGGGATCCGCTATGCCTGGAAGGAGAACTTCCGTCAGTGGGCGCCCTGCGTCGGCCGGACGCTGA
>JACPQO010000182.1 GCA_016190405.1 Chloroflexota bacterium
GCCGACCTCTCGCGCCGCTACAACCAGCCCTTCGAGCAGATCGTCGACCGCTACGTGGTGATGGGCAACCCCGACGACTGCGCCCGCCGCCTGGCCGACTTCGCGGAAGCCGGCGCCCGCCACTTCGTCCTGGTGCCCGTCGGCGGCTCCGTGCGGGACTTCATTCCCCACGTAGAAGCCTACGCCCGCGACGTGCTGCCCAAGTTGCGGACGTCACCGTCGGGCTGAAGCCCCACCCTCCAAGAATTTGCCCCCGGAAGGCCAGGCTTCAGCCTGGCGACAGACCCGCTCCGGCTAGGTCTATCGCTGCCCGGTGCGCGCGGGTTCTCGCTCGGCCGGGCCAGCCTCTGTCTCGGCCGGAGCTCCCGGCTGCGCCGGCGCCCAGCGGTGATGGTACTGCCAGCCCGGCCCGTAGTGCAGGCGCTGACGCAGCATCCAGAGGAAGGTGAGATAGAGATCGGCCAGGGCGGCCAGGTCCTGGCCCCAGGTGGGGCCGCCTTTAGGCTTCCGCATCGGCAGCCTCTCACGTAGGCCGCACCCCGCGCCGCCACAATCGTACACCCGACGGTACGCCGGTCAATAGAGGCCAGGCGTAACGGGGCCGAAAAATGTGCCCGCTTTTCTGAACGTCTGAACCGGCACGTCGGCCCGAAAAACGAAAGTGCGGGATGGCGCGCTCAGGGCCCGCAGGAGGTCATGAACACCGGCGGCGCCAGCCGGTTGATGTCGAAGATATCGATGTCGCCATCGGCCGTCAGATCAAAGCGGGCGCGGTAGGGCGGACCGGGGGCCGCGCTGCGGAAGGCGGGCGCCAGCAGGCTCAGGTCAAAGATGTCCACCTTGCCGCTGTCATCGAAGTCGGGGGGCCAGGCGTTGGCGCCGCAGGCCCGCAGAGGGTCGGTCCCCACGAAGGCCTCCTGCTGGTTGCGGAAGCCATCGCCATCGCTGTCCGGGTCGGACTCCCAGCAGCTCTGGCCCAGGAAGGGCTGTAGCACGCCGATGTCCTTTACGTTGATCTCGCCATCGAAGGAAAGGTCCAGCCGCTCGTCATAGCCGGTCTGGCCCAGGACGCTGGCTATGTGGCCCCGGAACGCGTCCAGGTCGCTGAGATCCACCCGGCCGTCCCGGTTGAGGTCGGGAGGCCAGGCGTCCACGTCCGCCGTGGAGCAACTGCTCATCTGGTCGGTCCCCACCGACGCCTCGGGGTCATCGCCGGTGAGGCGGGGGAGGCCCAGCCCCTGGGAGTCGCCGTCGCTGTCGGCGCTGGGAGCGACCATGCGCACCGAGTCGCAACCCTGCACGTCCTCTCCGCTGCCGGTCTGTCCCGTCAGGCACGCCTCGACATCGTCCGCCTGGAGGGTGGTCGCCAGCGCAGGAAAGTAGAGTATCATATCGGGCTGCCCGTCCCCATTGACGGCCTCGACGGCCCAGCGCGCGGGGGCTGCCCCGGCGAAGACGACGCTGTTCGCGCTAAGGCTGCTGGCGTCGAAGTCCGCTTCGGACAGGACGGCGACGGCTACGGTCCCCTTGCCGCCGCCGTTAATGGAGTTGGGGTAGCTATTGGGCTTGATGTCGATTAGCACAGCGCGATAGGCGGGGGAAGGCGCCGGCGTGGGAGTTGGCGACGGCGTCGCGGCTGGGGTGGGCGTCGGGCTGGGTGTCGGCGCCGGCGTAGCGCTGGCGGTCGGCGTTTGCCCGCCCATCGGGTAGACGGCGCTTACGGCGTCGATGTCGTACTGGGAAAGCTGGCGGCGGACCCCCTGGTAAGAGGGGTACATCACCGACTCCTGCACGCTACTGTGGGGCAGGCCCAGGAAGTGGCCCGCCTCGTGCAGGACCACCGTCTCCACGTCGTAGTGGCTGATCCCGTTGGTGTGCCAGACCAGGCTGGGCTTGAGCTGTATGTCCGACGCCAAGCCGGGGTTGAGCTGTATGTCCGACTCCAGGAGGGTGAGGGACGGTAGGATAAAGGTCGAATAGGTTACGCCCAGGGTGTTCGGGTCCAGCCCCGGCGGCGCCGCCCAGATCACGTCGTTGTAGCCGTCGTTGTTGTTCAGAGCGCTGCGAGCGGTGGTGCCGCCGAAGGCGAAGCCGATGGAAGCGCTGGGCACGTCCTGCCACGTCTGGAAGCCGTTGGTCACGGCGGTCAGGGTCTCCTCGGCGGTCAGGTTGGCAGGGCGGTTGTCGTCCGGGTTCACGTAGTAGGTGACGGGGATATCGCCCTCGGCCCAGTGCAGAGACGGCGGCGCCGGCGAGGCGGCGGCGCCGGTTTCCACATCGGCGCCCTCCTGCGGAAGCTGCCCGGCCACAGCCTGTCGCACCAAGTTCTCGAAGCGGTCCAGCGGCACCCGCACCCTCTCCACCGAGCCGCCGGCGTCGACCCCGAACTTGCCCTGGGAGTTCCCCACCAGGTACGGGCGGCCGCCCGGCGATCGGCCCAGGAACAGGACCACCTGCTCGCCCAGGACGAATGACGGCATGCCGCTGGCCGCGATCTGGATGTGTCCCACCCGCCCCCCGGGCAGGGTGAGTACCAGACCGCTGCTGTCAACGGTGCCCTTCAGGTAGCGGCTGGGGGTGACGGCGACGTCGGTGCGGATAGTGCTGGCGTCGGCTGTCCAGTAGCTGGTTAGCCCCTGCACCCGGCCGACGACGATTCGCTCGGCCTCGGCGGCCAGGCCGCCAAGGTCCTCGCCGGGCGCGCCCTCGCCGGGGCCGCCGTGATAGACGCCCTGGCTCGCGCCAGAGCCTGAGCCGGCTTCCGGCGTACCCGTCTGGCTGGAGGCCCTGCTGGTTATGGCCCCCAGCAGCGCTGCCGACGCTACTAGCGCCAGCAGCAGAAGCCTCAAGCACCGCATCGCCGCCCCCTCTCGCGTCCGCGCTCTATAGGCTACCGTATGAGATACCGCAATTATAGCGCTTCTCAGTAATCTGTCAAGCCCTTCACGATGTTTTGATGGACTTTTGACGCCACAATCCCGCATTTTTCGCGTCCGTCGAACCGACGTGACCTCGCTCCGGGGCCATGCCACCTCCCTTCCCAGCCCGTTCCGCCGCCCGGCATCGCCCTGGTTCTCTGGTTTCTTGGTTCCTTGGTTTTGATCCAAAGGGCCAGCCTACGGCGTGCACGTAGCGAAGATCAGGTGTCGCACGCTGGCTCTCTGGTTCTCTGGTTTGTTGGTTAGTCCCTCTTCCTGATATCATCGCGCCGTGACCGCTGACCGGCGCAGGCGACGACGGCGGCCTCTGCCCGCCGACTGGCAGAGCGGCCCCCGCTACGGCGGCGCTTACACCTTCATGCGCTGTCCCGCCAGCCGAGTCCTGGCCCAGGCCGACGTGGCCGTCATCGGCGTGCCCCTGGACACCGCCGTCCTCTACCGCCCCGGCGCCCGCTTCGGGCCCCGCGCCATCCGCGACGCCTCCGGCCAGACGCGCCCCCACGCCGTCGACCCCGATAAGCTGGAGCCCCCCTTCGACCGATTGCGCGTCGTGGACTACGGGGACATCGAGCCCTTCCCCGGCTACATCGAGCAGTCCCTGGCCCGCATCCAGGAGGAGATATCGAAAGTCCTGGACACCGACACCTTCCCCGTCGTCCTGGGCGGCGACCACTCCACGACCCTGCCGGTGCTGCGGGCCTGCGCCGCCAAGCACGGCGCCCTCTCCCTGGTCCACTTCGACGCCCACCCCGACTTCTGGCCCGGCCCTGAAGGGCGACCCTACCACCACGGCACCGTCTTCCGCGTCGCCGTGGAGGAGGGGCTCATCGACCCGGCGTCCTCGGTCCAGGTCGGCATCCGCGGCTCTATATCGGCCGGGATCATCGCCGAGGCGAGGGCCGCCGGCTTCCACCTGATCACGGCCGACGAGTTCGCCCGACAGGGGGTGCGCGCCACCGTGGAGGCGGTCCAGCGGCTGGCCAGCCTGCCGGTATACGTGTCGCTGGACGTCGACAGCGTGGACCCGGCCTTCGCGCCGGGCACCGGCACGCCGGAGGTGGCCGGGCTGACCAGCCGCGAGATCGTGGAGCTGGTGCGGGGGCTGGCCGGCCTCCCCTTCGTCGCCTTCGACGTGGTGGAGGTCTCGCCCCCCTACGACTGCTCGGAGATCACGGCCCTCCTGGCCGCCAACCTGGTCTACGAGTTCCTGCTGCTCCTGGCGGCGGCGCGCTAGAAGCAACGCCCGTTGCGGGGAAATGCCCCACAGGAAATGGGGTCGCGCCCCACCGCCAGACGCTAGACCGGCAGCGCCGCGCCTGCATATAATCGGCTCATCCCCAAACGTCGGGCCTCGCGGGAAGTACGGCACGTGAACCACACGCGACTCGTCGGTGTACTGGCTCTGCTGGCCCTGGCGGCAGCGCTATTCGTCGCGCTGCCCGGCGGCCGGCCCGCCTCCGGCCAGCAGACCGCGGACATCAGCCTTCAGCCCGGCTGGAACCTGGTCTCGCTACCGCTTGTCCCCACAGACCCGGCTCCCGCCGCCGTCCTGACCTCCATCGCCGGCAAGTTCAACAGCGCCTGGGCCTATCAGACCGCCAGCAGCCAGGCGGGCGCCGCCGCCGCCGCCGCTGCCTGGCTAAGCTACGACCCCAGCGTGCCGCCCTTCCTCAACACCCTGGCCGCCATCGATGTCAGCATGGGCTTCTGGCTGAACATGAAGGAGGCCGCCACCCTCTCCCTCAGTGGCAGCGAGCCCACCGGCGCCAACATCTCCATCTCCCCCGGCTGGAACTTCATCGGCTACCCGGCCGGCGAGGCGAAGCCCATCGCCGATGTCATGGGGAGCCTGGCCTACAACTCCGTCTGGGCCTACCAGCCGGGCCAGGCCAGCTCCTGGCAGAGCTACGACCCCAACGTGCCGCCCTTCCTCAACACCCTCCAGCAGTTTGAGCCTGGCCGCGGCTACGCCCTGAACGCCTCGGCGGCGGGCGCCCTGACCATCGCCAACGTCGAGGCGCCCAGCAGCTTTGACGTGATCGAGGAGGCGCTGGCCAACGGCGACATCCACGAGGAGACGGCGATCCTCTACAAGACGTTCGCGCTCTTCCGTGACGATCGGCTGCCGCCGCAATACCGCGGCAACCCGTTGACCGACGAGGACTCCTTCATGGTGGAGATTCAGTCGGCCTACGAGGACCTCTCGCCGGAAGCCAAGGCGACAATCGACCCGTTCCTGCTGCCGCCCACCGCTCCGGGCAGCTGGCACGAGCAGCGCTACGCAGCCTCCAGTCAGGCCGTCGCGCACTCCCAGGCGCAGCCGACGCCCAGCCCGGTGCCCTGCTTCGGCGACCTCGACCAGTGCTGGCACACCGTCGACACCGCGAACGGTAAGGTGCGCGTTTGGTGGCAGGAACGTTTCCCCGAAGACAAGGCGGCCGCCGAGCAGATCGCGGATGCCGTCGGCGGCGCAATTTGGGACAAACTGGCGCAACTGATGGGACGGGAGCCGCCGAGCGACGGCCAGTTCGCAGACGAGGAGAACGGCTACGGGCCCCGCCTGGACATCTACCTCGTGGCCGAAGTCGCTGCCGTCGGCCAGACGGTGCCCTACCACGTGACCTTCAACCGGCAGCCGTGCCTGACCACGCCCGTGTTCCTGCTCATCCGCCGCCCGGCGGTTGACGCCCCCCCGGTTGTCGCCCACGAGCTGATGCACGCATTCCAGTTCGCCTTCGAAGCGGTCAACGACTGCAAGGGCCTGACCTGGCTGTCAGAATCGACCGCGACCTGGGCGATGGACTACGTCTACCCGCAGGCAAACAAAGAGCACGGTTACGCGGAAGGCTACCTGGCGGACCTGGGCGAGTCGCTAATGGCGAAGGGCGACCGGCACGAGTACGGGTCTTACCTGTTCTTCCAGTTCGCAACGAGGAAGTTCGGTGACCAGTTGGTCCGGCAGACCTGGGCGGGACTGCAGCAGGACAACGTGACGTTCTCTCTGCAACAGGCGCTCCCCGGCGGCTACCGGGCAGTCTGGGCTGAGTTCGCCCGCGATGCCTGGAACCGGGAGCCGGTGGCCCAATTCCAGGAGTGGGACGGCCTGGAGCTTGGGGCTTCTCCACGGAAACTGGAGGCCGAAGATCCCAGTTCGACCGAGCCGGGTATCATCGAGGTCACGCTGGAAGGGCAGACGAAGCGGAATTTTGAGCCGGGGGCATCGGAAGTCTACTGGCTTTCGGCCCAGTACTTTCACTTCCAGGTGACCGACCCCGAGGTCCGGTTCATCGAAGCGAAAAACCCCTACCACCCCAACGTCCCGGCGGCGGCCGCCGTGCAGGCCCTGATCCGCCTGGAAGGAGGCTCCTGGACGGTCGAAGACTGGACCGGGGACAAAAGTCACACTTTCTGCCTGGACGACGACGACGAGAAGCTGGCGGAGCTGGTAGTCATCGTGAGCAACGGCGCCACTTTCGTAAACTCCACCCGCTTCGATGCCTTCGCCAACCCGCTGCTCATCGCCAAGGATAGCTGTGGGAAGAAATGGACCGGGCAGGCCAGCCACACGACTGTCTTGAACGATACGCCGGGACAGCGGCAGCAAAAGAGCGTGTCGGCCAGCGGCCTTGTCTTCGAGGAGGACGAGCAGGCGGGAGCGGCCGCAGGCGGTACGCGGGTGTTCAGGCTGACCAGCGGCAGCGTGACGGTGAGTGTCTACACGGAGACGTACGATGAATTCGGTATGCCCGTTATCTGCGTTGTTGGGGGGTCAACCGAGCTCGGGCCCGGGGAGGGCCAGATAACGGTGACGACGGCGGAAGACGGCACCGAGACGTACCGGGCCCAGGGTAACTCCGCCCAGGGGGTGACCCTGGAGGGGAACTGTCCGGGCTCCGGCAACCAGGCTGTGGGCACCTGGCTGGATACCGGCCCGGCGCGCCCGCTGCCTGACGACGATGTGGTGGCAGGCACGTATGAGCCCAATGCCAAGGAGAGGTTCGAGTGGAACCTGAGCAGGGAATAGCGCCGGCGCCCGGCCCCGGCGCAACGCACCAGTGGCGTTTCCAGGAGGTGGCGAAGTGAACCACGCGCGATTAGTCGGCGCGCTGGCGCTGCTGGCGCTGGCGGCAGTGCTGTTCGGCGCGCTGCCCGGCGGCCAGCGCGCCGCCGGCCAGCAGACATCGACCATCGGCCTTCAGCCCGGCTGGAACCTGGTCTCCCTGCCGCTTGTCCCCGCCGACCCGGCTCCCGCCGCCGTCCTGACTTCCATCGCCGGCAAGTTCAACAGCGCCTGGGCCTATCAGACCGCCAGCAGCCAGGCGGGCGCCGCCGCCGC
>JACPQO010000021.1 GCA_016190405.1 Chloroflexota bacterium
GAAGCTGGTGGCCTACGGGGCGGCCCCCATGCCCTACGAGGTAGTGACCAGGGCGGTGAAGGTATTCAAGTGCGGCCTGATGAACGCCTACGGCCAGACGGAGTCCACCTCGTCGCTGACCTTCCTGGGGCCCGAAGACCACATCATCCCGGAGGGCCCGCCGGAAGAGCGCGAGAAGAAGCTGCGCCGGCTGCGCTCGGTGGGTCGGTCGATGGAGGACGTGGCGGTGGCCGTCATGGACCCCAGCGGCAACGCGATGCCACCCGGGCAGGAGGGGGAGATCGTGGCGCAGGGGGCGCGCATCATGTCCGGCTACCTGGGCCGCCACGAGGAGACCCACGAGGCGATGCGGGGTGGCTGGCTGCACACCGGCGACGTGGGCTGGATGGACGAGGAAGGCTACCTGTATATCACCGGCCGCACCAAGGACCTGATCATCCGCGGCGGCGAGAACATCGCGCCGGGGGAGATCGAGGCGGTGCTGGAGCAGCACCCGGCGGTGGAGGAGGCGGCGGTCATCGGGGTGCCGGACGCGGAGTGGGGCGAGGAGGTCAAGGCAGTGCTCATCCCCAAGCACGGGCAGAAGCCATCGCCGGAGGAGCTGACGGCCTTCGTGAAGTCGCATCTGGCCAGCTTCAAGGCGCCCAAATACTACACCCTCGTGGGGGAGCTGCCTCGGAACTATCTGGGCAAGGTGTTGAAGACGGAGCTGCGCAAGCTGCACGGGCAGGCCAAGAGCGAGCTGTAGCGGAGGCCTTCAGGCCTCCAGGCGAGACGTTGCGAATGCGTTCATCCTTTCGCCGGCGGCGGAACAGACTGCCGCTGGAAGTGTACCGAGGAGGAAGAGCATACTCGCGATCGCTCGCGGCCGCCGAACGGAGGAAGGTTTTCGCGGACGGATATTGGGTGCAACGCTGCGTCGACGCTCTGCGCGCCTCTTCGGAGGCCCACGGGCTCGCCGTGTTCGCGTATTGCTTCATGCCGGACCACCTGCACCTGCTTGTGGAAGGTTCAGAGGCTTCCGATCTGCCCATCTTCGTGAAGGACTTCAAACAACGGACGGGCTTTGAGTACCGGCGGTCGCACGGACAGTCTCTGTGGCAGAAGAGCTACTATGACCACGTTCTGAGGACAGAAGAAGACGTGCGCCATGTCGCCCGATACATTCTCGGTAATCCGGTGCGGGCAGGACTAGTGAACACGGCTAATGACTATCCGTACAGCGGCTCGTTTGTGTGGGGCGAGGCGATCTTGGAAGCCTAAAGGCTTCCACTACAGGATGGAGCCCAAGAGCGAGCTGTAGGAGTCACATAGCGACCGGAGGTGAGACATGATCGAGGTCGCGGTGGGCGATCTGGGCCGCCACGAGCAGAGATTCGCGGCGGGGGTCTTGGGCCGCGCCTTCCGCGATAACCCCGTCGTGATCGCGGTCCAGGGCGATAACCCACTGCGCCGGATGCGCAGCGCGGAGCGCGTGTTCGGGTCCTTCGTGTCCTTGCTGGAGCAGCCGCCGCTGGCCGCTCGCCGGGCCGAATGGATCGTGGGGATCTGCGGCATGGCGCCGCCCGGCACCTGCCAGCCGCCGCTGCTCAAGCAGATGCGATTCCTGCCGGCGGTGCTCCGGGACGGCCCGCTGGCCACCCTGAGGACGCTACGGGTGATGAGCGAATGGAAGAAGCGCGACCCTGAGGACCGCCACTGGCACCTGGGCCCGGTGGGCGTGGAGCCGGGCCTCCAGGGGATGGCCGTCGGCAGCCAGATGATGGAGCGCTTCTGCGCCCGCATGGACGCCGAGGGAGAACTGGCCTATCTGGAGACCGACAAGCCGGAGAACGTGCGCTTCTACGAGCGGTTCGGCTTCGTGACGACCGAGGAAGCGGAGGTGCTGCGGGTGCCCAACTGGTTCATGCTGCGCGAGCCCCGCCAGTGACGGCCTGCCCATCATGAGCCAGCGGCGGAAGACGGGGCGCCAGCGGCGCCGCGAGCGGAGGCGCGAGCGGCCGGCTGCCGGCCTGGCGCCGCCTGCCGGGCCGGCGACGGCGCCGCGGCGCCAGGCGCGAGCGAATGTCTCCTGGCTGGGGCTGGCGGGGGCTCTGCTAGGAGTCCCGCCGCTGGCCGCCATCGGCGTGGGCGCACTCGTGGAGCCGCCGGAGAAGGGGAGGTGGCTGGCCGCGGTCCCGCTGGCCATGTCGGCCGTCTATCTGCCGGCGGCGTGGGCTTCCGTGTGGCCGACCGGACGGCGGCAGCTCATCCAGCGGGTCGTGGCCGCCGCCTCGATAGTCGTCGTGCTGGCGGGGCTACCCTTGTTCGGGCCGCCGATCGCCGCGCTGCTGCTGCCGGCCACGGCGCTGCTGGCCATCGCCGGCGGAGTGTTGCTCCGCCGCTAGGCTGGGACCGCGGATCAGGCTCTACAGAAGGGTCGAGGGGAGGCCCGAGGCTGTCGCTCCTTTTCCGGAGGGAGGGTGCCGAAAAAGTAGCCCGCCCCAGACCTCCCCTCGCGCCGCTGGCTGAAACCGCTCCCCGCTGCCAGCGGCTGTGTGGTTTTCGTAGCTAGGCCGACGCCAGTTGCCAGGGGGAGAAGGGGAACTCCTCCACCGGGTCCATGTGGTCGCACCAGGGGGCGACCGGCCGCTCGAAGCGCACCCAGACGTCGCCGCCCGCGAAGGGCAGGACGCGGACCACACGTCCGGCCCTGCCGGCCAAATAGCGCCGGCACCAAGAGGGCGCGTCGACGACCATCACGCGGTCGCCGGCCTGAAGGTGACCATCAGGGGACCGACGTCTGGTATCGACTGCCAAGACCATGCCTGTCACTCCTCTGTTCGGTACTCCCCCTCGTATCTGAACGGCATAAATATAGTCCTTCAAGACTAGTGTGTCAAGACCAATGTAACAAAAATAGTTTCCCAATTCTCTTGCTATGAAACAAGTGCGTAGTGGTATAGTATCTATCGATAGACCAGTTGAGGGGGCTTGAGCCGTGAGGAACCTGTACACCAACCACGGTCTGGTGCTGATGCGCATCTGGATCGATCCCGATGCCACGCTCTCCGAGATCGCCTCGGACATCGGCGTGAAGGAACGGGCCGCTTATCTCATCGTGCGCGACCTGGTCCAGGAGGGGTTCATCGTCAAGAGGAAGACGGGCCGGCGCAATCAGTACCAGGTCAACATCGATCGGGCGCTGGACTTCAAGCCGCTGCCCAACACGACCATTCGCCAGCAGATCATGGCCCTGGCCATGACGATGGGCATGCGGTTGCCGGAAGCCAGGGAGCCGGCCAGGGTCTGATCAGGCGACCGCCAGCTGGCCCGGGGCGAAGGGGAACTGCTCCACCGGGTCCATGTGGCCGCACCAGGGGCTGACCGGCCGCTCGAAGCGGACCCAGACGTCGCCGCCGGGGAAGGGCAGGACGCGGGCGACGCGGCCCGCCCGGCCGGCGAAGTAGCGCCGGCACCAGGAGGGGGCGTCGACTACTATGACTCGATCGCCGGCGCGCAGGCGGCGGCTGGTGGACGGGGCTCGACTCTCAACTGCGGTAGTCATGGCGCTTGTCCCCCTCTAGGAGGCCATCCGCAGGGCGCGCAGCAGCCGCACGGGGATGGACGGGACGGCACGCTGTGCGGGGGCGGCGGCGCGGCGGTCCGTCGAGACGCTCCTGGCGGCGGCGACGAGACGCAGGTGCGCCACCTCCCGCTCTATCTCTGCTCGCTTGGCCCGGCTCAACAGCTCGGTGTCCATGACGGTCCCCCTTCTATCCCTCCAACCTGGGGTCTGCACGCAGTCTGCCACGCCCGTGGCGGCGGCCACTATGAGGGGGATCACAGTTGGGGGGGAAATCTTCAGGCGGCGCTAGAAGAAGTCCGCCGGATACGGCCGGTAGTCCGTGGCCAGGATGCGGCCGGCCAGGGCGGCGGCCTGGGGTTCGGAGGCCTCGGCCAGGCCGGCGCGCACCGCCTCGCTGGGCTTGAGAAAGCCGTTGTACATGGCGGCGAAGGTGGCGGCGTCTGTCGAGACGTCTGCGGCGCCGTCCGTTTTGCGGACGGCGAGCCGCCCGCCGGAGCACTCGATCCGCCAGGCGCCCTGGTTCCAGGGGGCGGCGGCGTCGGTGAGGTGGATGGTGAAGGCGCCTTCCGGGGCGTCGGCGGCCGGCGGCCGGGCGGCCACCGCCTTCTCAACGTCGACCACGCGCAGCATGAAGCCGTCCCACAGCTCGCCCTTCAGCCGGATGGAATCGTCCACGGCCAGGAGGAGGGGCTCGTCGATGGGGCCCTGCCAGCTGATCTCTTCGGCCAGGTCGTGCGAGAAGAGGTAGCGGAGCAGGCCCACGTAGGCGGCGCCGTCCAGGGCCGCGAAGTCGTGGACGGCCAGCTTATCGATCGGCGCTCCGTCGGCGCGGCGCTCGCGGGCGCTGTGGTAGGCCAGGTAGCCGCGGGGCTCGCCGCCGTCGTCGGCCCAGACGGCTACGTCGTTGAGGCGGCGCTTGTCGTCGTACAGGCGGCGGAAGACGGCCTCCTTCCACCAGCGCTCGGAGCGGTCCAGGTAGCCGTTGCGGCGCTCGCTGAAGCGGCGGTGGACCTCCGCCAGCGTCGGCCAGTCCTCCTCGGTAGCCCGGTAGGCGTTGCCCGCGGGCCGCGCGGAGACGTAGGGGTGTATCTCCTTGGGGTTGAACTTGTAGACGATGGACGTAGAGGCGACCATCCAGCCGTAGCGCCGGTACAGCGACGGGTGGGGGGTGTAGAGGGCGGAGAGGGGCTGGCCCTGCTCCCGCATCGCGGCCAGGGCGTGTCGCAGGAGCTGGCCCACGTACCCCTTGCGACGGTGCTCCGGCAGGGAGGCGACGGCGGAGACGCCGCCCAACGGGATGGAGGCGCCGTTGACCAGCATGGCCAGGGGGAGGATGCGCAGGCAGGCCACCATCTGCCCGTCCTCGTACAGACCGAGGGGTGCCCCGCCGATCTCCTCGACGTGGCGCAGGTTCTGCCGTCCCTCCTCCGTGCGGTCGCCGGAGAAGGAGTAGGCGATGAGGAAGTGGGCGCGGTCCAGCTCGTCGGCGCGAATAGGGCGGATCTCGGTGGCCATAACGGGTCGATTGTAGCAGGGTCAGGGGTCAGGGGTCAGGGGTCAGGGAACATGAAGGCCCCCCACCGCAGGTTGATGGTCATGAACTTAATATCTCGACCGCCATAATCCTGTAGGTCGGGGTCTTTAGACCCCGACGGTGGTTCGCGAGGGTCTGAAGACCCTCGCCTACGAGGTGGTGGCCGGTGTCGACTTATTTTGTCAATGACCATAAACCTGCGGCATGACCCCACCCCAAGGCGCAGGCGGATGCCCGCGGCCGCGGCCAGCCGGTAGCAGGCGGCCCTCACTCCGACCCTTTGGCTGCGCTCAGGACAGGCCTGGCGGTCACCCCTCTCCCGCTTGCGGGAGAGGGGACAGGGGTGAGGGTTCATCGAAGCAGGGAACCCGAACCCCGAACCTAGAACCGAGTCCGTTTGACGCCTCCCATAGCGGGGGCTATCATTGGGTCGCGATTTTGGTAGTGATTCCTTCCTAAATGATCGAGGAGGGTTAGATGGCCCCGTCCACGGAGTTCCCCGGCAATGTCTTCTACGCGCTGCTGTTCTTCGGGTTCCTGGGCTTCTTCGTCTACTCGGCCGGGGTGCGCTTCCGCTGGTTCCTGCGGGGCAAGTGGGTCAACCGGTTCAGCGACCCGTTCCAGCGCGCCCTGGGGCTGATCCCGTGGCTGCTGGGCAACGCCCGCGTGGCGCGGCCCCGCTACTGGTACTCGGGCGTCCTGCACACGTTCATCTGGTGGGGCTTCATCATCCTCCAGGTCCGCACCCTGAACTTCCTGCTCAACGGCATCGACCACGACGTCAGCCTCGAGAAGCTGCTGGGCGATGTGTACGACTTCGGGCTGCGGGCGCCCCTGGACGTCTTCAACATCCTGGTGATCGTCGGCGTGGCGATGGCGGCCTGGCAGCGTTTCGTCTGGCGGCCGCAGCGGATGACGCTCAACTTCGATGGCTGGATCATCCTGGGGCTCATCGCCTGGCTGATGGTCACCGACGTGATGACCAACAGCGCCGAGTTCGCCCTTTTCGGCGGCGACCACAGACAGCTCTCCTTCCTGGCTTACGGGTTCTCCGAACTGTGGGACGGCATCGGCTTCAGCGGGCAGGGGATGGAGGCCTTCCACGTCGTCTGGTGGTACTCGCACCTGGTGGACTTCCTCGTCTTTCTCTGCTACCTGCCCTACTCCAAGCACTCGCACGTGCTGACCATCGCGCCCCAGGTGTTCACCCGCCGCCTGGAGCCGACCGGCGTGCTGGCGCCGATCCCGGACTTCGAGAAGGCGGAGAGCTTCGGCGCCGGCAAGCTGGAGGACTTCACCTGGAAGCAGCTCCTGGACTCCTACACCTGCACCGAGTGCGGGCGCTGCAC
>JACPQO010000022.1 GCA_016190405.1 Chloroflexota bacterium
AGCGTCCATAGCGCGGCTGCTGCGTACAGTGGCCGCGATGGCAATTGGCGAGGTTGTACCCGTTGGATGCTTTCATGGCTTGGCTCTCTCTGCTATCATTCGCTCCGAACTATGCTCGCCAAGGTCAACAGTTGTGCCATGGTCGGCCTCGACGGGGAGATCGTCGAGGTGGAGGTGGACATCGCCCGCGGGTTGCCGGCCTTCGCCATCGTCGGCCTGCCGGACACCGCTGTCCAGGAGGCCAAGGAGCGGGTCCGCTCCGCCATCCGCAACTCCGGGCACAGCTTCCCCGGCCAGCGCATCACGGTAAACCTGGCGCCGGCCGACCTGCGTAAAGAGGGCCCGGCCTACGACCTGCCCATCGCGGTGGGGATACTGATAGCCTCCGGCCAGGTGCCGCAACCCCAGGAGCGGGCGCTGTTCCTGGGCGAGCTGTCCCTGGACGGCCGCGTGCGGCATACGCACGGCATCCTGCCCATGGTGGGGCTGGCCCGCGAGCGCGGCTACCCGGCGGTCTACGTGCCGGAGGCGGACGTGGAGGAGGCGTCGCTGATTGGGGGGATCGATGTCATCCCGGCCGGCTCTCTGGGCCTGCTGTCCAGCCACCTGCGGGGCGGTGAGCCCATAGCCCCGCACGTTAGCCATCGGCAGGCGGATGTCGCCGCCGGGCCGGTGGTGGATGGGGTGGACTTCCGGCACATCCGCGGCCAGGAGCACGTGAAGCGGGCGCTGGAGGTGGCGGCGGCCGGGGGCCACAACGTGATCATGGTGGGGCCGCCGGGCGCCGGCAAGACGCTGCTGGCGCGGGCCACGCCGACCATTATGCCTCGCATGACCACCGACGAGGCGCTGGAGGTGACCAAGATCTACAGTGTGGCCGGGATGCTGCCGGCGGATACGCCCCTCATAATGCACAGGCCGTTTCGGGCGCCCCACCACACGGTCTCCCACGCCGGGCTGGTGGGTGGCGGGCGGCAGCCGCGGCCGGGGGAGATCACCCTGAGCCATCGGGGGGTGCTGTTCCTGGACGAGCTGCCGGAGTTCGCCCACTCGGTGCTGGAGTCGATCCGGCAGCCGATGGAGGACCGGGTGGTGACGGTGAGCCGGGCCCAGGGCAACGTGACGTTCCCGGCCAACTTCATGCTCATCGCGGCCATGAACCCCTGTCCCTGCGGCTACTACGGCGACCCTACGAAGCACTGCACCTGCTCGGAGTCCACGGTGACGCGCTACCGCCACCGGATATCGGGGCCGCTGCTGGACCGCATCGACATCTTCGTGGACGTGCCCCGCGTGGAGTACGAGAAGCTGAGCAACGGCGACCACGCCGAGCCCTCGGCCGATGTCCAGGCGCGGATCGAGGGGAGCCGGGACGGCCAGCGACGCCGCTTCAGCGAGTCGCGGCTGGCCAGCAACGCGGAGATGGGGCCGGTGGAGGTGCGCGAGTTCTGCCAGCGGTCCCTGGAGGACGGGGCCAAGTCGTTGCTGCGAATGGCGGTGAACCAACTGGCCATGTCGGCGCGGGCGTTCCATCGGGTGCTGAAGGTGGCGCGCACGGTGGCCGATCTGGGCGGCGCCGAGGTGATTACGGCGGCCCACGTGGCGGAGGCGCTACAGTACCGGCAAAGGGGAGGGAGTTAGGCGCAGGTTTCAAACCTGCCCCTACGGGTTCATGGGGTTGTCTGGGTCGTCTTTCCAGTCGAGCGGATTGTTCTGGATGCGCTGCAATTCCTCTTCATTGCGGATGACATGCTCGTAGTAATTGCGCTGCTATATCGGGGCAGCCAGCCCTGCGCGCATTTCGTTGATTCGACGCGAAGAAAAGGTCTTGAACGCCCGCACTATTTCTGGCAGCCCGTGACGATTCGCAGGGGCAGGCCTGGTAGGGGCGGGTCAAACCCGCCCCTACATCGGTCAGCGCCGCTAGAACCGGAGCTGGGCGCCGATGCCGCCGAAGGCCGCCAGTCGCTCGGCGGCGCGCCCGAAGACGACCTCCACACTGCCGTTGTTCTCGTAGATGCGCTGGATGGCCCGCTCCACCAGGTCGGGCAGGTGTGTGGTCGCCGCGCCGCAGGCGGGACAACTGGCAGAGGGAAGCTCGATCAGCAGCCGGCAGTTGGCGCACTCGGCGCCGGGGATGAGTATGCCGTCGATGACCACCAGCTTGTGCAGGCGACCCCCGTTGAGGGCGCGGATTGTGTCGCCTGGGCCGAGGACCCCCGGCCCTCCTGAGCCGGCGTCGTCGGCGATGCGGTCGACCAGGGCTTCCTCCTGGGCGCGCTCGTAGGCCTCGAACACCCCGGCGGCCCTGGCGAAGACCTCCTGCGGGCGGCCTTTGGCGCTGGCGTGAAAGGTGCCGATAAGCCGCTCCTGGAGGACGGACGGCAGCATCTTCTGGAACTCCGTGAGGGCCTCCTCGGGGCCGCCGAGGATGAGGCGGTCGAAGGGCCGGGCGTGGTAGTAGCGCTCCAGCCGCTGGAGGACGTGCTTCAGGTGCTCGTGGACGTGGAAGCCGGTATGTCGCTGGTAACGGGCCTGGGCCCAGCCGCCCTGGTCGTGGCGGCCGGGGACGTCGGCGTCGAACACTTTGGACTGCTGCTCTATCTCGGCCATGTGGATCACGTAGAGGTGTGCGTCCTCCTTGTCCACCACCACGGCGGCGTAACGCTCGTACTCGTCGATGATGCGGGCGAGCAGGCGGACGTAGGGCGTATCGCCGAAGTAGGCGGCGCTGGGCAGGGGCACCTGAAGAGTGAGCGTTTCCCAGAGCCCGATGGGCTCGCTGGAAAAGACGGCCAGTCCTTTCCCTTCGGGTCGCCAGCTCTCCTCGAGGAAACGAAGGACGCGCTCGGTCTCGCGGCGTAGGGATGGGGATCGTTCCTCTGCTGGCCGGTTGTTGACCAGCTTGAGGGCGGCCTTGAATTCCGCCACGGGGTGATGGCGGGCGTGCATGAGGGCGGGGTCGATGCGCAGGTAGACGCTGAGGATGCCCTCTGGGCAGCGCTGGCCGGCCAGGCGCTGCAGGAAGTCGGTTGACACGATCATGGGGGCGTTCCGGTACTTCCGGTATGATTTTAGCACGGGCAAGCCGTGGGACGTGCTAGACTTTCGTCACCAATGTTGGGGGCCATATGGCAGACGAATTGAGGGATATCGAGCCGCTGGGCGGGCTCCTGGAGCGCCGGCCCCTGGGGGTCATCAGCGATATCGACGGCACCCTGGCGCCCATCGTGGCCAGACCGGAGGACGCCGCCGTCTCGCCCCGTGCGCGGGCTCTGCTCGGCGATCTCCTGCGACGAGGCGTGCGGATCGCCGTGATCACAGGCCGCTCGCTGGAGGTGGCTCGCACGATGGTGGGCCTGGACGGCGTGGCCTACGCGGCTAACCACGGGCTCAGCCTGTGGGTGGACGGACGCGAGCAGACGCCACCCGCGGTGGCGGAGTTCGAGGGCCGCGCCAGGGAAGCGATGCGCGAGCTGGCGGCTCTGGACATACCGGGCGTCCGGCTGGAGGACAAGGGGCCGGTGCTGGCCTTGCATTATCGGGGCGCCGCGGACGAGGAGGCGGCGCGGCGGGCGGCCCTGCTGGCGATCGAAGGCCTGCCGGCGGCGCGTGCCTTCCGCCTGCACAAGGGGCGGAAGGTGATTGAGCTGCGGCCGCCGCTGGCCATCGATAAGGGCACGGCGCTGACGGCGCTGGCGCCACGGCTGGAACTGCGGTCGCTCATCTGTCTGGGGGACGACGCCACGGACATCGATATGTTCCGGGCGGCGGCGCGGCTGCGGGAAGGGGGCCTGCCGGCGGCGACGGTGGCCGTCCGCAGCGAGGAGGCGACGGCGGAGGTGCTGGCGGCCGCGGACTACCGGGTGGACGGGGTGGCGGGCGTCGAATGGCTGCTGGGAGAGCTGGTAGGAGCGGTGGTGTAGGGAAGTAAGGTCCCACTGCGGATTGAAATCCGCAGCTTCCCTTTATGCTGAGGGTTTCATGCAGTGTTGCCCGGTGAAAGGCCCCTACCACCCTCCCCGGGACACGGCCATGAGGTCGCGCAACTGGCGCTCCAGCCAGAAGGTGATGTCCTCCTCCTGGAC
>JACPQO010000023.1 GCA_016190405.1 Chloroflexota bacterium
CGGGAGCGGGCGTAGCTCAGTGGTAGAGCATCTGCTTCCCAAGCAGAGGGCCGTGGGTTCGATCCCCATCGCCCGCTCCAATGCCAGCATGTGAGAGCGAAAGGCACCGTCCAGCGAGCATGTGCGGTGCCCTTTCCTCCTGACGGCTCGTAGTTCCCGCTATTCGCTCACAGCGCCCTAGAACGACGACAATGTGCCGGACGAGAGCCCTCACGACCCTCTGCTTCTCCTCCGAACGGGCTATCGACTGAACCTGAGACCGCCCTCAGCGGAGGCGATTATGGTCCTCTGCTTTCGAGGCTAAGGGCCATCCCTGACGAGCGAGTGACCCGTGGCGCGGTCACGCACCGTCACGGCGGGCTCACGCGGACATCACGCCAGGGTCACGCTGCTCCCGGTGCGAAAGGAGTGGGTAATAGCATGGTGGCCAGCAAGCATGGAGAGCCAAGGGCCCTGTCGGGGTAGAGACCGCCCGCGCCATCGCCGTGAGCGATCGGGCGAGCGCGACCGGACTGCGCAACCAGGAACCGGAACGCGAGAAGTTGACATGGACATCACGCTTCTGCAACGGAGAGGCAGGTCGTGGCGGACGTCATCGCCGACAGCCCCCGGGGGCGCTTCTATATGGAGCAGAAGGAGTCCGGTCACCCCTTCTACGCCGGCGCCACGTTCTACACGCTGGCAGAACTGCGCCGGCTCCTCGAAGACGCGGGGATGAGGATAGGCGCGTCATCGTCCACGCTAGTACAGGATCCGAGCGCCCACGTCTCGGCTGAGGAACCCGCGGGCGGAATCGCGCCGGACGCAAGCTTCATCTGCCTCTTGGCGAAGACCGCTTGAGCATGCGGCGATGGCGGCAACTGCCGTCTCGGCAACGTGCGTGCCGTGGTCGATCGACTGGCGGGCATCGAAGCGTGAGCTAGCCGCCCTCCGCGACCACCACTTGACCCTCCATCCAAGGGTGGTACGTGCAGATGTACTCGAACGCACCCGGCTGATCGAACTGCACTTCGCCGGACTCGCCCTTGTCCAGCCGTCCCGTATCGAAGTCACCGTCTCCCGTGGCCGTATGGGGCGCCGAATCCTCGTTCGTCCAGGTGACGACCGTGCCCGGGGTGACGTTGAGCACCGTCGGCTCAAAGCGAAAGTCGACGATACGGACCTCGCCACGGCCAGTCGCGGTGCCCGCCGTCTCCGGTCCGCTGCGGCCGCGCATCATCCCGTCCATCATGTCCCCCATGCCGCCGTCCATCATTCCGCCCATGTCATCCATCATGTCCCACATCTGGTCCATGCTTCCGCCGCCGGCCATCGTATCGTAGGTAGCCATCGCGCCGAGCACGACGAGGAAGATCAGGGCGAGCCCGCCGACCGCGACGAGAACCGCCAGAGCGGTCTGGTTCATCGCTGCTCTGCCGATCCGCCGTTCGGCGACGGCTTCGCCACGCCCTGGAGGTGGGGCCGCGAGAAGACCATGGGCGGCACGGGGGGCAGGGGCTTCGTGAGGGTAGCGGTCACGATCTCGAAGCCGGAGCCTCGGATGAGTCGGCCGACGTCGCGGTTCGGGTGGCAGCCGGCGCCGAACCAGCGCCAGGCGGGCGTGACCAGGTCCTGCCAGAACGCCCCGAAGGGGTGATCGTAGCGGACGTGCTCGTAGAAGCGGTACTCGCCGGCCGGCCTGAGGACGCGCCTGATCTCGGCCAGCGCCTCGCGAGGGTCGCGCACGCTGCACATCACAAGCGTGCTGACCACCGTATCGAAGGAGGCGTCGTCGAACGGGAGGTCCTCGGCAGCCGCCTGCTTCAGTTCGACCGGCACCTTCGCCTCGCGAAGCCGCCGCTCCGCACGCTGAAACATGTAGGGGTCGGGCTCGGTCGCGACCACCTGAGCGCCGTCCCTGTAGTGGGCGAAGTTCAAGCCAGTGCCGGCCCCCAACTCCAGCACTCGGCCCGTCGCTCCACCGGCGACGTCCGCCCGCACGTCCTTCAGGAACCGGCGCTCCTCAGACGCGATAATGCGGTCGTAGAGCGCCGCGAACCACTTGTGGCCTTTCATTGGAGACCTCCTTCCGCGCCGACATGACCCCGATCCGGCGGGCGGATCGGAGGCGCTGTGCGCCGGCGCCATCCAAGGGAGCAGGCCAGCACCAGCAGCCCCACGGCTATGAACGGTAGAACGCTTTCCATCTCGTTTCTCCTTTCCGGGTCCGCTTTCACTAGTAGAGGCCCAGCGCCATCGCCAGGCCCATCGACGCGCCGAAGACAGCGCTGTAAGCGGTGCCCATCGCCAGGCCGTGCCGCCTGACCGCGAGGGCGAAGGTGCTCAGCGTCAGCCCCTGCTCGCGGAGGACTCGCACCGCCAGCCAGGCGAGCAGGCTGGCGACGCTCGCCGCCACGAAGTACGGCAGGGTGCTATCGATGAAAGCGGACACCGCCGCCGCGCTCGCGAGCCCGAAAACGCTGGCGACCGCGCCGCTTACGCAGCAGGTGCCGGCGAGGAGCCCGCAGCTGCCTCCGGCTGCGGCAAAGGGGCGATTGCGCCGGAGCCAGGGCCGGATCGCCAGGCCCTTCGCCCACGCGATCAGCCCTCCAAACAATGGGAACCACCACCACCCAGGCCGGACCGGCTCGGGGAGCAGCTCTGCGCTCAACTGGGCCTTGAATTCCGGGGTCGGCAGACCGCGAAGGCCCACGGCCAGGCGGGCCAGCGCGTCCACGCCTTCGTCGCCGGTCGAAGCGAACTCACCAGTCGAGATGATGCCGTCGATGCAGTCGGCGAGCTGGCCTTGCTTCCGTTCGTTATTCATCGCCATCACCCACCCACGACCGCAGGGTCTCCATGGCGCGGTGATGAAGGGCCTTGACGGCGCCCTCGCTCCGGCGCATGGCAGCGGCGATCTCCTTGAAGCTCTTCTCGTGTCCAAACCTCATCACGATCACCTCTCGCTGGTCCCGGGGTAGGCGCTGCACGAGCTCGAACAGCCGAGCGCGCGTCTCCACCTCGATCAAGCGGGCCTCCCACGGTTCGTCGCTGCCTGCGGTGTCCTCCACGAACGCCGCTTCGCGAGAGGCGCGCTCGAAGTGGTCCGCGGCCGCGTTGGCGGCGATGCGAAACAGCCAGGCGGAGAAAGGAAC
>JACPQO010000180.1 GCA_016190405.1 Chloroflexota bacterium
GAACGAGAGACGGCCCGTGCGCAGCGCCTGGGGGATGAATATGTCCTTCCGGCGGGAGGCGTTCGACCACTGCCGCTTCTCCCACGACGCCGGCCAGACCAACGGCGCCTTCGAGGCCTGGAAGGCCGGCCCCTTCGACGACGCCGAGTTCTCCATCAACCTCCGCCTGAAGACGGGCAAGACTATCGCCTTCGACCCAGGCGTGCGGGTGCGCCACAAGGTGTACCGCTACCGGCTCACTCCCCGCTTCATACGGGGCCAGTCGTTCTGGCAAGGGTACACCAAGGCCTCCCTGCGCCGCGCCTACGCCGCCGATGAGGACATCCGCCGCCTCTCGCGCGAGTACGACCTGCTCCGCCGCATCCTCCTGGGCCTGCTGCCGCGCACGATCGTCCAATTGGCCACATCGCCCGGGATGGCCTGGCGCCGGCTGCGGCTCATCGGCAGCGTGTTCACACACGTCGGCATTGGCTATCTGGCCGGCACCTGGCCCCGTCTGGGCCGCGTCATCGCCGGGAGGTACCGATGACAGGGAAAACGCCCGGCAATGGCCCCACTGTCGCCCTGGCCCGTGCCTGCGGCCCGCTGGACCAGGATGGCATCCGGGACGCCGTCTACCGGGCCCTGGACCTGCTCGACTACTCGCCGCCCGCCCGCCCGCAGACCGTGGCCATCAAGCCCAACCTGCGCTTCTACTGGGACTACTCCACCGGCGAGACCACCGACCCCCGCGTCGTGGCCGCCGTCATCGACTACGTGCGGGAGCGCTGGAACCCCCAGGCCCGCATCTCGGTCGTCGAGAGTGACGCCTCCGCCATGCGCACGCGGCACGTCTTCCCCATGCTGGGCTACGACCGCCTGGCCGCCGAGAAGGGGATCGAGCTGGTTAACCTGAGCGAGGACGAGATGCTGGAACGGGCGGTCCACGTCGGCCGCCGCTCCATCTCGCTGCCCCTGCCCCGCACCCTCCACGAGGTCGACCTGTTCATCAGTTGCCCCAAGCTCAAGGTGGGGCCGTACGCCGGCGGCAACGCCCTGCACATCACCTGCACCCTCAAGAACCTCTACGGCTGCATCGGCAAGCGGCGGAAGGTGGTCTACCACCCACGGGTCAACGAGGTCATCGTGGCTGTGAACAAGCAGATCGGGCCCCACCTGCACGTGGTGGACGGCATCGTGGCCCTGGGCAAGCAGCCGGTGCGGCTGGGCCTCATCATCGCCGGCAGCGACGCCGTGGCCGTGGACTCCGTGGCCGCGCGGGTCATGGGCTACAACCCCGCCGCCGTCAAGCAGATCCGCCTCGCCGAGCGAGAGGGCGTCGGCACCCGGCGAGATCTGGTCACCCTGGGCGAAGACGTCCGCGCCCTGGTCAGGGCCTTTCCTAAGCGAACCCAACTGGGGTTCAAGCTTACCTGGCGCCTCCAGCTGGCGTTGCTCCGAACCTACGCTCGACTGACCGGAGACGCCATCCCGCCGGCGCTGGACTAAGACGTGATGAAGAACTCTATCTGTCATTGCGAGGAGCGAAGCGACGTGGCAATCTCGCGTCTCCAGAGATCGCCACGGCCCCGACCAGGTCGGGGCCTCGCGATGACGTCATCAGCAGCCTGCCAACGGACGGGGGCGAGCGCGTGTTGAGGATCGGTCTCCTGGGATTCGGCAAGATGGGCCGCCTGCGGTTGAAGGCGGCGCGTTTCCTGCGCGGGGCCGCGGTCGTGGCCGTCGCCGACAGCTCGCGCCGGGCCCTGGAGGCCGCCCGCTGCGCCGGCGTGCCGGCCGTATACGAAGACTACCACGAGCTGCTGGCCTCCCCCGCCGTGGATGCCGTCATCATCACCGTGCCCAACTTCATGCACGAGGAGGCCATCAGCGAGGCCGCCCGCGCCGGCAAGCACATCTTCGTGGAGAAACCTCTGGCCCGCAGCGACGACGAGTGCGCGCGCATCGCTGAGGCCGTCGAAAGCGCCGGCGTTTCCGCCATGGTGGGCCACAACTACCGCTGCTTCCCTTCCGTAAAGCGGCTGAAGGCGGCCCTCGATTCCGGCGCCCTGGGCGACACCGTCCTCTCCACCTTCGACATCGTGGACGGCCCGCTGGCCCCCTCCCTGGAGTCCCGCCCCGTCCCCGACTGGTACATGAACTCGCAGCTCATGGGCCCCTGGCTGCTCGACCTGGGCTACCACGTCATCGACCTCTTTCGTTGGTTCTTCGGCGACGCGCGCGTGCTGCACGCCTATCTGGACCGCCGCTACGGCTTTCCCCACGAGGACAACGCCGCCGTACTGCTGGAGTCCAGTGGCGGCGCCAAGGGGACGGTCCACGTGGGCTGGTTCTCCAAACTCATCTTCCCCAGCTTCGACTTCCGGGTCATCCTGCACGGCACCGCCGGCTTCGCCTCCACGGACCAGTACACCCCGGCCAGCCTCAAGCTGCACGCCGCCGTGGAGGCCGCCAAGAACGTCCTGCGCCGCGCCGGCGGCCGCCGCATCCGCCCCCTGAGCTACACCTTCTACTACCCCTCCTACGTGGAGGAGCTACAGCAGTTCGTGGACAGCATCCGGCTGGGCATCCCGCCGCCGGTGACGGTCCACGACGGCTGGGAGACGGTTCGCATCATCGAGGAGATATATCGGACAGCCACGCTGTCGCCGGTCCTGCGAGAGCTGGCCGCGAGGGCGCAGCGGGAGCTGGTGGCCCCAGCAGAAAGGATGTGATTGTCGTGACCTCCGAGATCGCAGCGCGGAGCCACTTCGTGACGGGCGGCGCCGGCTTCATCGGCAGCCACCTGGTGGAGCGCCTGCTGGCGGCGGGCAGGGCCGTCAGCGTCTACGACAACCTGGCGTCGGGTCGTCTGGCCTGGATCGAGCGCCACCTGGATAACCCCGCCTTCCGGTTCCACCAGGCCGACCTCCTGGACGCCGACCGGTTGAAGGAGGCGATGGCCGGCCACGAACTGGTCTGGCATCTGGGGGCCAACACCGATATCCCCAGCGGTTGCCGGCAGGTGGACCTGGACCTGCGCAACTGCGTCCTGGCCACCCACAACGTCCTGGAGGCGATGCGGGCCGTCGATATCCGCCACATTATCTTCTCGTCCACCTCCGCCGTGTACGGAGACGCTCCCATCTCGCCCACGCCGGAAAGCGCCGGCCCGCTCCTGCCCATATCCCTCTACGGCGCCGCCAAGCTGGCCTGCGAGACCCTCATCAGCTCCTATTGCCACCTGTTCGGCTTGCAGGCCTGGATGTTCCGTTTCGCCAACGTGGTCGGCGCCCGCATGGGCCACGGCGTCATCTTCGACCTCATCCAGAAGCTGCGCCGCGACCCCCACCGGCTGGAAGTGTGGGGCGACGGCCAGCAGCGCAAGCCTTTCTTCCTGGTCGAGGACTGCATCGACGGGATGCTGTGCGCCCACGCAGCCTCCGACCGGTGGTGCGACGTGTTCAACCTGGGCTGCGCCGCCAGCACCCAGGTGGACCAAGTGGCCGAAATCGTCATCGAGGAGATGGGGCTCACGGGCGTCGACATCCAGCACACCGGCGGCCGGCGCGGCTTTCCCGGCGACGTGCCCGTCCTCCTGCTGGACACCGGCAAGATCGAGCGCCTGGGCTGGCGCGCCCGTCACTCCTCCGACGCGGCCGTGCGACTGGCGGCGCGGCGCCTGCTGGGCAAGGAGGAGCCCGCGAGTGTGGGCGGGAGGGCGCTATGAGCAAGGCAAGCCGCTCCAGCGACTCGACCAGGATCTGCGCCCTGGGCCTCTGGCATCTAGGCTGCGTGACCTCCGCCTGCCTGGCCCGCCTGGGCTACCGGGTCACCGCCTACGACCCCGATGCCGCGCGGGTCCGCGATTTGATGGGCGGGACGCCGCCCCTCTACGAACCCGGCCTGTCGGAGCTCATCGCCGAGGGGCTGGCCAGCGGCCGGCTCACGTTCACCGACGACCTGGCGCAGGCGACCGGCGGCGCTGCCTTCGTCCTCTTCACCTTCGACACCCCCGTGGACGATCAGGACCAGGCGGACATCGGCGGCATCCTGACCGCCGCCGCCGACATCGCGCCGCTCCTGGGCGAAAGGGCTACCGTCATCGTCATGAGCCAGGTCCCGGCGGGCACCTGCCGGCGGATCGCCGTGAGCCTCCAGCAGGCAGACCCGGGGCGCCGGGTCCGTCTGGTCTACAGCCCGGAGAATCTCAAGCTGGGCCGGGCCATCGACCGCTTTCTGCGCCCGCCCATGGTCGTCCTCGGCGCCGACGATGAGGAGGCGCTGGACGCCGCCGAACAGCTCTTCGCCCCCATCGCAGCGCCCAAGCTCCGCTTGAACCTGCCCACGGCCGAGATGCTGAAACATGCCCTCAACGCCTTCTCCGCCACCTGCATCAGCTTCGCCAACGAGATCGCCGCCCTGTGCGACGAGGCGGGCGCCGACGCCGTGGCCGTGGCCGACGCCATGCGCTACGACGAGCGCGTAGGCCTGGAGACGCCCCTGCGGCCGGGCCTGGGCTTCGCCGGCGGTACCCTGGCCCGCGACCTCAACGCCCTCCGCGCCGTCGGCGACCGCGCCCAGCGCGATACCCCCTTGCTGGACGCCGTCCACGCCATCAACGAGGGCCAGAAGCAACGGGTGCTGGACAAGCTGCACGGGGTTTACGGCTCGCTGGACGGCCTCACGGTCAGCGTGTTCGGGCTCACGTATAAGCCGGGGACGAGCACCCTGCGCCGCTCCCTCAGCCTGGAGCTCATCGACGCCCTCGCTGGCCAGGGCACCAGCGTGAAGGCCTACGACCCCATGGCCGATATCCGCGAGCTGCCGGCCGGGTTCCCCGCCCGCATCGGCGACGACCCCTACGAAACGGCCCGCGATAGCGACGCCCTTCTCATCCTCACCGGCTGGCCCGATTTCCGCGACCTGGACTACGCCGCCATCCGGCTGTTCATGCGCCAGCCCGTCTTGATCGACGCCCTCAACCTGCTGGACCGGGAGGCGCTACTCGGCTACGGGTTCCGCTACCTGGGCATCGGGAGGTAGAGGCTTGGCTGGCGTCCTTCAGGATAGGGCCGCTATCATCACCGGCGGCAGCCAGGGCATCGGCAAGGCGATCGCCCGCGCCTTCCTGGCCGAGGGCTGCGGTTGCCTGCTCGTGGCCCGGACGCACAGCGCCCTGGAGGCGACAGCGCAGGAACTCTCCGCCATTGGGCCGCCGGTGATCGCCTTTGCGGCGGACGTGGGCGCCCCCGACGAAGTGAGCGCCGCGGTACGCCGCGCCCGCAGCGACCTCGGCGGTGTCGACATTCTCGTCAATTGCGCCGGCGTCTACGGCCCCATCGGCCCCGGCGCAGACGTCGACCCCTACGCCTGGTGGGGAGCGCTGCGGGTCAATCTCTTCGGCACCTTCCTGTGTACGCGGGCCGTTCTGCCGCACATGCTCCGCCGCGGCCGGGGCAAGGTGATCAACCTGGCCGGCGGCGGCGCCTCCACGCCCTTCCCGCGCTTCTCCGCCTACGCCGCCTCCAAGGCCGCCGTGGTCCGGCTCACCGAGACCCTGGCCGTAGAGCTCAGTGGCTCCGGCGTCGACGTCAACGCCATCGCGCCCGGCCCCGTGAACACCCGCCTCCTGGACCAGGCGCTGGCGGCGGGCCAGGCCGCCGGCGAGGAGTTCCTGCGACGCTCGCAGCGGCAGAAGGCGGAAGGAGGGACGTCGCCCGAGAGAGCGGCGGAACTGGCCGTCTTCCTGGCCTCTCCCCGCAGCGATGGCCTCAGCGGCCGCCTCATCAGCGCCGTCTGGGACGACTGGCCGCAGATGGCCCCGCGCATCCCGGAGATCATGGCCTCCGAGCAGTACACCCTGCGCCGGGTGACCGACGGCACGGCCGTCGGCGGCCGCCCGTAGGGGCAGGTTTCATGGTCATCAACAATATTCTTGGTTCAGCAGGCGAGCCAATATCTAATGAGAAAATGCAACCCCGCCGACTAAAGTCGGCGGCTCCAAAAGGGAGCCGCGCACTTCAGTGCGCGGGGGTACGAATTCTATGCCCGTCAAGATATTTCGTTTAACACCATCAAACCTGCCCCTACTACTCGATCCCCATCCGCCCGAACGCCTCGCCGAAGACCCGCTCCGCCGAGTACCCCTCCGCCAGGGCCAGGGCGCTGGCGCGGCAGCGCCGGTAGAACGCCTCATCCGAGAGGAGCTTCAGGATCGCCGCCGCCAACTGGCCGGCGTCGTAATCGATGACGATGCCGGCGCCCGCTCTCTCGATCTCGGCGGCGATGGGCGGCACCCGCGTGATGACGACGGGCACGCCGCGGGCCAGGTAGGTCTTGGCCCGGGAGACATCGGCGAACCTCTTGTAGCCTTCGGCGGACGGACGGTAGGGGGCAAGTCCTACCCGGTGCCCCTCGACGACGCGGCGGTATTCGGCAGCATCGTCTATGTGCCCCAGCAGGCGCACTCGCCCCTGCAATCCCCGGCGCCGGAGTGTGTCCCTGAGGTCATCCGGTAAGGGGCCGTACGTGGTCACTGTCAGGCTCACCTTGGGCCTTAGCTCGGCTACGCGACCCAAGGCCTCTAGAACGAGGTCGAAGCCGTACTCAGGCTTGACCAGCCCTGAGTACAACAACGTATCGGGAATGGGCTCCACCTCCGGCGGTCGTAGCTCGTGCCGTTCGATCGGATGGGGAACGGTGTAGACCCGGCCGTCCCGATCCGCAACACCGCGTTGGCGGCGCGCTTCGCTCATCGCCGCTGTGAGATCCCAGGCAAAGTCCGAGCGGCGGACGCAGAGCCCGTCCAGCCAGAGGTAGAGCCGGTTCAGGACCGGGTTCCGGTATCGGTTGGGAAAGTAGTCCACCGTCCAGAAGACCGTCTGACGGACCAATCCCAGGCGACGAAGGAGCAGCCCCAACAACCCCAGATGGGCGTTGCTGCCGATGTACAGGTCATAGCGGGCGAAGAAGCGCACCAGCATCGCCAGGGTGACCAGCACGTCTACCGCGTACGAAACGAGACCGAGGCTTTTCTCGCGGCGCACCGCTGCCTTTCGCTCGCGGCCGCTGGCGGCGCCGAACCTCATCCCCAGCGAGCGTCGCACCTTCTCCTCTGCCAGCGGATGCCCGATGAAGGTTACCACCCTGGCGCGGCTTTCCTGCCGCAGAAAGCGGTATGCCCTGATCGGAGCCGAGCCGCTGTTATTGTTCCCGACGATGAGCACCTTGAGGTCGCTCAGCCAACGGTTGTCGACGTGGGCGTGGGAGGGCTTGGCTGCCAGAACCATCGCTTTAGGCCAGGGAGGCGGCCTGGGCCGGACGGCCCGCGCTCAGTCTCTCGCAGGCGTCGGCCCAGGCCGTCATCGCCGCGCACAGCCGCTCCATGTAGTCCCTGACGGCCGGATGGGGATGAGGAGAGTAAGTTCTGAGGACTTCCGCCAACTCCCGGTAGGCGTCGCAGTAGCTGCCGGCGGTCAGGCGGGCGCTCTCGATCACGGGCACTAGGTGCTCAGTCAGGAGCATGCCCCAGAACTCGTTCTCCAAGTCCTGCAGGAGATCGTGGTCGTTCCGGCTGTGCTGCACGAGGGGCGGGCCCAGCGTGAGACGGTCCCCCAGGTGAGCAGCGATCTTGTTGAGGAAGAAGCCGGCCCAGATGTCGCCGTAGCGGTCCATGGGCATCCCGTTGATCTCTACCCCTTGCAGGACAAAGTAGAAGGCGGCCATGGCGTCGCGGTGGACAGCGGTGTTCTGGGTGTTGACCGGCATCAAGCAGTCCGCTGCGAGCATGAGCCGCTCTGAAGTCAGGCCGAGGCTGGTAACCGGGCAGGCCAGCCTGGTCACGGCGTCGATGTCCGGCTCTCCCAGCCACAGCCCCAGGTTGACGACGACCCTGCCCCTTCCCCTGCCAATGACCGGCTTGTCCCGCCAGCGCTTGCCGAAGGGGTAGCCCCGCGAATAGACCCGAACCGGAGGCTCAAACTGGAGCAGGCCACAGGGATTGACCCAGCCATTGGACGAACCCAGCGTCTCTATCTCCACCGCCTGCCCCACGATGGCGTGCTCCCCGAAGAAGTCCCACTCGGGAATAGCAAAGTTGTCATCGTCGGTGGAGATGATGGTGGCGGCGCCCCTCTCCAACGCCACTAAGAAGCCCACGTTGCGGCGATTATCGGAATTCCAGGGGATCATGGGCGCCAGCGCCGGAAATTGGGCCAGCCACGCTTCCTGGCGCTCCACGTCCCAGTACTCCGCCTCGAACCCCTCCCACCTCGCCTCCGCCACGATACGGCGCGCCTCCTCGTGAGGGGTCTTGCGATCGCCGACGACAATGAAACCCACGTCCTTATGGCCGTACTGCCTGGCGTTCTCAGCGTAGCTCCGCACTACTTCGGGTGGGTTGACCGTCGTGATGACGATTGCGGTCTTCACCTTGTCGCTCCTTTCATCTGTTCAGGGGGCGGGCGCATATATCTGCACCAGCCCGTTGTCGTAGAAGACGTTGGTGTCCGCCAGGCGCGACTTCACGTCCAGCCAGCGCGGGTCCTCCGGGGAGATAGCCAGCAGGTGCTGGTAGGTCAGCACCAAGGGCTCGGAGAAGACGAAGACGGTGCGCTGGCCGGAGGCGTCGTCGCTCAATGAGAAGCCGTCCAGCAGGTTTCTCATGTCCTGCCAAAAGATCGGGACGTCGCTTCGCGAAGACACCGCGAACAGCGAGGAATAGAATGTGGCCTCCGGGAAGTAGTACGTGTAGAAAAGCCGCTCGCGGATGCCGCTGTGCAGTCTGAGCTCTCTCTCCTGGCCGGCGTACTTCGCACTCAAGAACACCGCCGCGCTCCTCTCCTGCGCATGGAACGCCGAGATGGAGGCCTGTCCGTGGAAGGCCAGGAACGACGGCAGCGACAGCGCGGCAAAGACCAGCAGGACAAGGCCGGGCAGTAGCCGCCGGCTTGCCCTTCTGGCCAGGAATAGCACAACCAGCGGCGCCACGAAGAAGCCCCCGTACTCCAGGAACCTGGCCCCCTGGTCGCCGGTGCCGTTGATCAGGGCTGCCACCGCTGTCAAAGCGGCGATGCCCAGTACAGCGCCGCTGTAGTCCCGCTCGCCGTCCGCCAGCCTGCGCAGGCGCGTTAGGTTGAGTAGGGCCAGCAGCCCGCCCAGCCCGAACAGCGCCGCCAGCCAGAACAGCCGCACCAGGCTGGCCCACAGGGGCACGTCCGGCCCCGCGTTGGCGGCGCCCAGCGTTCCCGCGTAGAAGAAGATCGTCCCTTCCTCGAAGAGGCCAACGAAGTACGGTACGGAGTCCACGATGTTGCCGAAGGTCTTGACGGCATAGTAGATCTGCCAGGCCGCGGTCATGACCGCGAACAGCAGAATGGTCGACCAGGCGGAGGTGGTGCGGACGCCGGCTATCGCCCTGACGCCCCACACGCCGAGTAGCACCGCGATGAACGCTAGCGCCGTCAAGAAGTGGGTCACCATCAAGGCCGTGAACAAGATGAGCCCCACCAAGCTGCCTTGCCAGCGGCCGAAGAAGGTGGCGCCGTCCCGCCTCCACACCACCAGCATCACGAGAGCCAGGAATAGAGGCATGGCCAGCGCCGCTTCCGGCCGGAAGAAGAACGAGATCGAGAGGAACATGCTCCCCTGGACTATCAGGGGAAC
>JACPQO010000185.1 GCA_016190405.1 Chloroflexota bacterium
CCCCCACCCCATCCCCCCGCCGCACGACACCGCCCCGCACCACCAGCGCGTACGCCCCCACGTTTGCCTGGTTATGCTGGGCGGCCGTGCGCAGGATGCCCGGGTCCGCCGGCAGATCCCCCTGCGGTAGCGTCGTCATCACGCAGCGGATCGCCGGCCCGATCACCCGAATGCGCGCCTCGTCGCCGATGGCCAGCGTCTTGCCGAGCCACTCGTTCTCCGCGAACCCCTGGGTGCCCTCGGGCGTCTCGACGAGGATGTTCGGGCGAAACCGCTGCGCCTCGAACCGCCCCCTACGGGCGTCTGCCTGCGGGTACAGCCCCCGCAGATGCGCTAGGGTCGACGTGGCCAGCAGGTGCAGCGACCCCAGGTCGAAGAACCCGTTGGGCAGCGGGTACTCCACCATCGCCGCCTCCTGGTCCGATTCCTTCACCGGGATCGACTCGTAGCGCGCCCCCGCCGGCGGCTCCGTCGCCAGCCGCACCTCCCGCCCGAAGAACGCCGACAGCCTCCCCTCAACGTCCGCGTCCAGCGTCGTCGCCGTGCCCCCGTCCGGGAAGGCGATGCGCATCGGCGCAGGCGAGCCGCCCGCGCCGGGCTGCTGCACGTACGACGCCCGCAGCTCGAACATGCGCGCCCACTTGCGAGGGCTCTTCGCGCTGACGATCTTCCCGCTCTCGATGTCCATCAGCGCGTACGCCCGGTCGCCCAGCAGGCCGCGCTCCGTCACCTGGCACGACTCCAGCTCTTCCCCCAGCATCGACTTCACCGGGTACCGCCACAGCGCCGCCACTTCGCCAAGCGTCATCTTGCGTGCCCCTTTGCTCCATTGCTCCATTTCTCTTTGCTCTGCGCTATCATACTCCCATGCCTGTCAGCAACGTCGCCGGCATCGACCTCGCCTCCTCGCCCGAGCACGGCGCCAGGCGCTACAACCGCGTCGGCCTGGCCGCGCTCGCTCCCGACCTGACGGTCCTGCGACTGGAGGCCGGCCCCTTCGACGACGACCGCATCGCCGACTTCGTCGCCGGGTCGGACGCCGGCATCGTCGCGATCGACGCCCCCCTGTCCCTGCCGCCCGGCCGCTGCTGCGCCCGCGACGGCTGCGACTGCGCCCGCTTCGGCCGCGTCCGCGTCATCGACCGCGCCTGCATGGCCCTGGGCCTGCGTCCCTTCCCCGCCCTCATCCCCTCCATGCGCGGCCTCACCCTGCGCGGCATCGCCCTCAAGGCCCGCCTGGAGGCGATGGGCCTCACCGTCATCGAGGTCTTCCCGGGCGCCGTCCAGGACATGCTGCGATTGCCCCGCAAGCAGGACGGCCTCTCCCGCCTCCTGGCAGGGCTGCGCCGCCTCGGCCTCCAAGGCCTCGATTCGACACGCCCCGACGGCGACCAGCTCGACGCCCTGACCGCCGCCTACATGGCCCACCTCTACCGCCAGGGCCGCTACTGGGCCATCGCCGCCCCCGGCGAGACCCCCCTCATCTTCCCCGACGCGCGGCGTCCGTAGGGGCGACCCCCGTGGGCGCCTATCCGTTGACCGGCATCTGCTATCATGGCGGTGCACCCATGCCCGTCCACATCATCGACGGCCACGCCATCGCCGCCCAGATCCGCCAGGAGGCCACCCGCCGCGCCCGCCGCCTCAAGCAGCGCGGCGTCACCCCGGGCCTGGCCTTCGTCCTCGTCGGCGACAACCCCTCCTCCCTCTCCTACATCCGCTCCAAGGGCGACTCCGCCGAGCAGGCCGGCATCTACTCCGACACCTTCCATCTCCCCGAGAACATCGACCAGCACGCCCTCATCTCCCGCATCCTGGACCTGAACGAAGACCGCCGCTTCCACGCCATCCTCACCCAGCTCCCCTTTCCGCCTCACCTGGACGAGGACGCCGTCATCGACGCCATCGACCCCGTAAAGGACGTCGATGGCGTCACGCCCATCAACATGGGCCGCCTCCTCCGCGGCGAGCCCTGCCCCTGGCCCAATACCCCCGCCGGCATCGTCGAGATCTTGCACCGCAGCGGCCACCCACCGGCCGGCAAGCACGTCGTCATCTGCGGCCGCTCCAACATCGTAGGCAAGCCGCTGGCCGCCATCCTCATGCAGAAGAACGACCGCGCCAACGCCACCGTCACCGTCTGCCACACCGGCACTCGCGACCTGGCCCAGTTCACCCGTCAGGCGGACATCCTCATCGCCGCCATGGGCTCGCCCCGGGCCATCACCGCCGACATGGTGAAGCCCGGCGCCGTCGTCATCGACGTCGGCAACAACTGGGTGCCCGACTCCAGCCGCAAGTCCGGCCGCCGCCTCGTCGGCGACGTGGACTTCGAGGCCGTGAAGGAGGTCGCCGGCGCCATTACGCCGGTTCCCGGCGGCGTCGGGCCCCTGACCATCGCCATGCTGCTGGCCAACACCCTCATGCTGGCTGAGCAGCAGACGGGGCGCGACTAGACTGCTGCGCTATTCCAGGAACCCCTAGGCTATCGTCTCCCGCGCCAGGGTCCCGTCGAACCATTCGGGGTCGGCCGCCAGATTTGCCCGCAGCTCCCGGTACCAGGCGTCCTGCTCCGGCCGGCTGGCGTTGGCGAAGTAGTTCTCCGACGTGTCCCAGCGCACGGCGCCCGTAATTTCGTCCGGATCGCTGTTATTGAACACCAGTATGGAGCGCACGAACCCCTTGGCCTGGGGCTTCTGCTCCCGCTCCCACTTGGCGAACTGGTCGATTACCGCTTGCCGCTTTCCAGGCAGCGCCTTCGCCCGGAAGAACGATACATGATCAGCCATTGCTTGCCTCCTTCTCCTGTGCCCCTGCGGCGCTCTCCGTCTAGGGCCTGGCGCCGTTGGGCTTGATGTTCTGGTTCATACGGAACAGGTTGGTCGGGTCGTACTTGTGCTTCAGGTCGACCATTCTCTGGTAGTGCCGTCCGAAGCTGTCGCGCACCGCCTGCTCCCCCTCGTCCATCAGGAAGTTCAGGTAGGCGCCGTCCTGGGCCCAGGGCTTCACCGCCTGGGCGACGTTGCGGACCCAGGCGATGTTGGGGTCGTCCTCGTTGGGGTCAGGCCACATGCCCAGGATGTGGACAGCCCACTTGGCGGACCGCCAGCCCATCGCGGTCGCGTCGTCCGGGACGCGATGGATGGCGCCGCCCAGGGGCGCGACGAGGACCGCCGTCAGCGGCGATACGGGTTCGGCCGCAGCATCGATGAGCGCGTCCAGGGCCGCGTCCGGCAGCTCGGGGTACATCTCCGCCTTCCAGTAGTTGCGCATGCCGGGCGGATTCATCGGTTCGAGCAGGCTCTGGACGGCGACGTATGGTATCGGCGCTACCATCCTCAGCGGCGGCTCTAGCTCCAGCAGCGGCCGGATCGCCTGCTCGCCCTGGGCCGGATCACCCGTGTAGCAGACGACCACGCCGATGGCCGGCTTGCCCTGGACATCCTCTGGGACGAACGGCTCCGGCGGGGCGGTCATGAACACCAGTCCGCCGCCCACGTCGTCGGGGGCCGCCTCCATGAAATCGCGGTAGACGCGCACGATTTCGCGCGCCCTCTCGCGTGTGAAAGCCAGCAGGCCGCCGTAGACGATGGGCCCAATGCTGTGCAGTTTGAACCGGAGCGACGTGGCGATGCCGAAGTTGCCGCCGCCGCCGCGCAGTCCCCAGAAGAGGTCCGGGTTCTCGTCCTCGCTCGCCCGTATCAGGCGGCCGTCTGCCGTGACCACTTCAGCGCCGAGCAGGCTGTCCACCGTGTAGCCGAGCTTGCGCTCCAGCCAGCCGGAACCGCTGCCCAGCGTCAGCCCGGCAACCCCGGTGCCGCGCACGCGGCCGCCGGTCACCGCCAGGCCGTGCTCCTGCGTGGCGGTGTCGAATTCCCCCCAGGTGACACCCACTTCGGCCACCGCCGTCTGAGCCTGCGGGTCAACCTTGATGCCCTTCATCGGCGAAAGATCGATCATCAGGCCGCCCTCGCAGACGCCGTACCCGTTGACCGAGTGCCCGCCCGCCCTTACGGACAGGAGCAGCCCCTGTTCGCGGGCGAACGTCACGGCGCGCTGCACGTCCGCCGCGTCGGCACAGCGCGCGATCAGCGCCGGCCGCCGGTCGATCATGCCGTTAAAGACCTTGCGGGCCTCGTCGTACCCTTCATCGCCGGGATCGATCACCCGGCCCCGCACGGAGGCGCGGAACTGTTGGATCGCCGTCTCGTTCAGCTCTGTGCTCGTCTTGACCTCTTGGGCCACGCTATTCTCCTTTCCCTATTGGTGATAGCGATATTGAGCCCAGTCTGCTCCTCTGATGGCTACTCCTTCCTCCCCCCGCTTCGGCTGCCTTCCTGGATATCACATCATCGTCGGCAGCGCCCCCGGCACGAACACCACCACGGCGCCGTAGGCCACCAGCCCCGCAGCCGCCGCGGCGCCTAGCTGGCGCCCCAGCGGCAGCGACTTCTCGGCGAAGATCAGGAGCGTGATCAGGGCCATGGCCGCCGCGTTCATCACCCCCAGCGGGAACAGCAGCACGAACAGCACCCAGCAGCAGCCCAGACAGTACCCCCCGTGCTCCAGCCCCATCCGGAACGATCCGGCGTAGCCGTCTCGCCAGGAGCCCAGGATGAAGTCCAGCGGCGTGCGGCACTTGGAAAGGCACGTGCGCTTCAACGGGGATAGCTGGTATAGCCCGGCCAGCACGATCACTCCCCCGCCGAAGCGAGCCGCG
Source organism: Chloroflexota bacterium (assembly GCA_016190405.1). The sequence continues at coordinate 4,721 of JACPQO010000185.1, forward strand.
TTGTCCATCAGCCACATCGATTGGTCCGCCGCCCTCTCCGCGCCCACCGCCACCCCGTAGGCCAGCACCCCGAACAGCGACCACACCGCCAGATAGGAGCTGACGAACACCCACGTGGGCACGAACGGCTGCCCCCGCTGCCGCTTGCCCGCATGCACCCGCGCGAACGTCAGGATCATGGGCGCCGCCGTGGGGAACATCATCGCCACCATCATGGCCACCCAGATGGCCAGGAACAGGGGCGCCCCCATGCCCATGGTCAGTCCCATCATGTCATCGTCCGCCGACCGCCACTGCCACACCAGCAGCGCCCAGGCCGCCGCCGCCAGCGCCAGCAGCGAGGCCAGGATCAGGTTGCGCTCACGCGGCAGCGGGTACGATGAAGCCAAGCGTTCAGCCATCAGCGTTCAGCCTTCAGCTTCTGAATGCATCCGCTTTACCTCCGTCACGTCACCTGAGAGCCGCTCGTAGTCCGAGCCGTTTAGGAAGTCAAGATCATGACTGAGGAGAAGGTGATATTCGAGCTCGCTCGCTGACCCCATAGCGATCTGAAGGAAGCGGGCAAGCTCAGCGTCTCCACTTCTGCCACAACCCTCCGCAATATTGGCGGGTATGGAAGCGCAGCAGCGTCGAATCTGGCTCGTCAGTCCATATAGTTCGTCCTTGGGAAACGTCGCTGTGGCTTTGTAGACTTCAAGAGCGAGATGATGCGCCTTCTCCCATACCTTCAACTCTCTGAAGTCCCGCAACTTAGCCCTCAGCCTTCCTCTCTGGCTGCTGACCGCTGACTGCTGACTGCTGACTGCTGACCGTGCATTCAGGAGCGCCCCGAGCGTCGCCACGCAGAACGGCACGCTGTAGGTCAGCGGTATCTTCCAGGCCAGCGCCGATGGGAAGTCGCCGGCGAGGATGACGTTCCCCTGATTAATCGCCGTCAGGATCGTCCCCACCACGAGACAGATGACCAGCGATCTGGCCAGCATGGGTCGGTGTATGAGGGCGCAGCGCAGGCAGCGCCTGAGCTTTGCCTCCCCCGCTCGCACCTCGTACCGTGACACCGCGAGGGAAGCGCCACAGCGGGCACATTTGAGGCTGCTTGCCGCCGCGATCGTCGCCATGGCCCGGTCTATCGCCTCGCTCGCTACGCGCTCCAGTCGAACCCATGGAGTGTGCCGGAATCCCCCTCCCAGGCGTGCATATCGGGATCGGCGAACCGGCTGCCCTTGCTGCTCGCGAGGTCCATGCTCTCGATCTGGAATCCGGCCTGGGCGGCGGCGCCCTGCACCTTGGTGGGCCGTCCCGCCGCGTCCTTGATCGGCTGCAGAGTCGCTTGTCCCACCGATCCAACGCGCAGCGAGGGGTTGTCGCCCCACCGGATATCGATCTGCGCCGTTTGCGCCGGCAGCCACTTCGATATTACGGCGCCGAACAGTCCCTCCAGGTGGCCGCCCTTCTTGCCGCTGAATATCGCTTCCAGCTCCCGGCGTTGGTCCGGTTTGGCCTTCTCATCGGTGTACAGACGAGCGGTACCGTTGCCGGCAAAGAAGTTTGCCGGCCACTCGGCGGCAAATACGACCCTGGAACCGGCAAGATCGACGCCGTCTGAGTTGCCCTCCTGAACGTCGAAGGCGAAGGCGCCGCCGCACCAGCCCTGGTCCGGCTCTCCCTCGGGGCCCAACCAGCAGGGGCATAACATCTTGCAGCTGCACAGCTCTATGGACCGTCCTTTCACCTGCCATGCCATCGTCTACCTCCTTCTGCCGGTGCTACCGGCTGCTCTAGGCCACCAGCCCCTTCTCCGTGTGCTCCACTTCCGCCAGCGAGCTGTGCGTCTTCTGCCAGTCGAACTTCACCGCTCCGCTTGAGTTGAGCGTGCCCGCGTACGCCACCTCCATCTCCTTGTACTCCATCCCCCCGGGCATCCGCACCACCACTCGCTGCTCCTCGCCGGTGGGTGGTACCACCAGCGGCTCCGACGTCGTCTCCAGAAAGCCCGGAATTGACAGCCTCGCCCGCCGCTTGGCCTTGTCGAACTCGAAGTGGATGGGCACGAAATGCGGACCGTGGATGTTCGTCACCACCTGCGCCACCACCTCAAACCAGGCGTTGCCCGCCTGCCCGGTGAGGATCTGGATCAGGGCGTTCCGCTGAGTCTCATTCGCCTGCTCATCGATGAACGCCTCCATCGTCCCGTTTCCCTCGTGCATAGCGCCGGGGAAGTGCACGGCTCCCGCCCACTTCAGCCCGCTCAGGTCCACCCCGTCGAAGTGCCCCTCCTGGATGTTCATCCCGAAGACGGCCTCGCAGAAGTCGTGGGGCGCCGGGACGCCCATCGTATCGCAGGGGCACGTGGCCAGGCAGTTGCAGTTCTTGAGGTACTGGCCCCTCATCTTCCAGCTTGGCATATCTCGACCTCCTTTCGAGAAATGAAAAGCAGCTAGCCGCGACTGTAATCGCAGCTAGCCGCCAAACCTAACCGCTATCGCACGGAGGGCGTACCGCTCCTCCACTGGTGGCCCGACCCAATCTAGGCGGCGTGGCGCCGCGAGGAACTGACGGGACTGTGATTAAACTCTATTATCGCCGCCGCCGCGCGCATGTCAAGAAAACACTAGTCTTCACAAAACGCCTTTCCGCCCTGCGCTCCTCCCCGTGTAACGCTTCCCCCCGCCCGCTCGTCTCAATTGCTGGAACGAACTCCACTTACGGAGGCATCGATGCTCTACTACTGGTGGCTCTACGCCGTTGTGACCCCCCTGGTCGCCCTAGACATCCTGTACCGCTCCTCGCCCTTCTACTGGACCGTCTGGCCCGTTGGCCTGGAGTACCTGGCCGGCGGCCGCTACGAGCTGGGCCCCACCGTCGCCCTGGCCCCCGCCGTACCTTCGGCGCCCCTGAACTGACGGCGCGGGGCGAGCGCCCGCTGCCCTCCAGCTTCTAACCTCTAACCCTCCCTTGACCCCTTGACCCCTGACCCTTGACCCTCAATACTCTCCCCGTGAAGCTGCGACGCCTCCACCCCTGGCGCGTCACCTCGGCCCAGGCACGGGCCATCCAGGCCCGCCTGGTGCCTCGCGTCATCGCCCGCGGCGGGCCGCAGGAGGTCCGTTACGTCGCCGCTGCCGACATCGCCTTCCTCGACCGCCCCTTCGGGAGGCAGCCCGCTCTGGCCCGCGCCGCCGCCGTGCTCCTCTCCTACCCCGAACTGGAGCCCGTCGAGCAGCACGTCGTCGAGGCGCCCGTCGCCTTCCCCTACGTCCCCGGCCTCCTGGCCTTCCGCGAGGTCCCCGTCCTGGCCCGCGCCTTCCGCAAGCTGGAGCGCGCGCCGGACCTGCTCCTGGTCGATGGCCACGGCCTCGCCCATCCCCGGCGCTTCGGCATCGCCTGCCACCTGGGGCTGCTCCTCGATGTCCCGACCATCGGCGTGGCCAAGTCGCGGCTCATCGGCGCGGCCGCTGAGCTGCCGACCCAGGCGGGCGCCCTGGCCGAGCTCACCGACGGCCCAGACCTCATCGGCCTCGTCCTGCGCACCCGCGACGCCGTCTCGCCTGTGTACGTCTCCGTGGGCCACCGCGTTGGCCTGCGGCAGGCCGCCGAGTGGGTGCTGCGCCTCTGCCGCGGCTACCGCCTGCCGGAGCCCATCCGCCTGGCAGACGCGCTGTCGAAGGGCCGGCCTATACCCGCAGCGCGCGGGCTGACCCCTTGACCCTCTGACCCTCTGACCCTC
>JACPQO010000187.1 GCA_016190405.1 Chloroflexota bacterium
GTGCTGAGGGGAATGCCGAAGCGGGCGGTGACGGTGAGGGTAGTGGCGGCGGCAGCCTCGGCGGCGAACCCCTGGTAGGTCTCCAGGTGGGTGACCCGCATGCCCAGGGTGCGGATGATGCGCCAGCCGCCGGCCATGGTGCTGACGCCCATGGTGCCGGCACCCAGGAAGATGACCCAGAGGGGGACATCGAACTCCTTGGCCGGGGTCTCGTGCCAGATGGCCAGAAGCATAGCCATGACGCCGATGGCCTTCTGGCCGTCGGCGGTGCCGTGGCTCCAGGCCATGAAGGCAGACGAGAGGACCTGAAGTGGTCCGAACATCCGTCGCATCATGGATGGGCTGAAGCGCTGAAAGAGGCGGAGGATGAGCGCCATGACTAGAAAGGCGCCGCCGAAGCCGAAGACGACGGCGGCCCCGACGCCGGTGAACACCTTCTGCCAGCCGTCCCAGAGGAGGATGTCTGTGCCGGCGACGGCCACGGCGGCGCCGGCGATGCCGGAGACGATGCCGTGGCTCTCGCTGGTGGGCAGGCCGAAGTAGGCGGCGAAGCTGCTCCAGATGACGACGGCCAGAGCGCCGGCGGCCCCTACCTGGAGGCCGGTCCCCTGGCTGGTCAGGATGTCGATGTCGACGATGTCCTTGCCGATGGTGGTGGCGACGGCGGTGCCGGAGAGGGCGCCGGCCAGGTTAAGGACGGCGGCCATGGCCACAGCGACCAGCGGTGGCAGCGCGCGGGTGGAGACGACGGTGGCGACGGCGTTAGGGGCATCGGTCCAGCCGTTGACGGCCTCGAAGGCGAGGACGGCGATGAAGGCGAAGATGAGGAAGCCGTAGGTGTCGGTCATCTAGCCTCCGGCATGAAAAAAGGGAAGCGGCGCTTCCCTTGGCGTGGCTGGGGATGAGGCTCTAGCCATGCTTAAGGACGATGGCCTCCAGAACGAAAGTGACCTGCTCGGCGCTGTCGGTGGCGCTCTCCAGTTGATCGTATATGTCGCGCCACTTGATGATGTCCACAGAGCTCATCTCGCCGTGAAACAGGTCGGCGGTGGCGTTCAGGAAGAGGGTATCGGCCTCGTTCTCCAGCCGGTTGACTTCCTTGAGCTGGTCCAGGATCCCTTTCAAGCGGCCGCGATGGCGCAGGGCGGAGATGGCCCGCTCCAGCTGGACGCACTGGAGGCGGATGAGGTCAGCCAGGGCGCGGGCGGCAGGGGTGGGCTCCTGGATGCCGTAGATGCGGATGGCGGTGGTGGCCCCCTCCATGAAGTCCATGACGTCATCCATGCGCTGAGCGAGGGCGGCGATGTCCTCGCGGTCAAGGGGGGTCACGAAGGTCTGGTGGACCTGGCGGTAGATCTCGTGGGTGATGTTGTCGGCCTCGTGTTCGAGGTCTTTCATGCGGGCCGTCTTCATCTCCACGTTCTCGAAGTGCTCGAGCAGGTCCGTTAGCACCTCCGCGGCGGCGACGAGCTTGCGGGAGATCTCCTCGAAGAGGTCGTAGAAGCGGTAGTTGCGGGGGATCAGCGGGAAACGCACTTGCTCACTCCTTGGTCTGGCTCCTTTCCAAAATAAGCGATGGCGCCGGAGTCGGCGCCATCGAAGTCCTTACTGCCTAGTGGTGGTGAGAATCGTCTCACTGGCTTGAAACTAGCATCCCAAAGCGGCGCCGTCAACGGGTGCGACGAGCGATTTTCACCAAACTTATCTATGCCGCCGATAGGGTCGGGCGATGGGATATTAGGTAGCCCTGGTCTCGGCCTGGAAGCCGATGGTCTTGTGGGTGCCGTCGCAGAAGGGCTTGGTGGACGAATGGCCGCAGCGGCAGAGGGAGACCCACTCGCGGTCAGTGGGGACCTCGAACTCGTTGCCGTCGGGGTCGACGATCTTGATGGGGCCGGTGATGCGGTAGGGGCCGTTGGCACGGACCAGAATGGTCACTTCGTCGGCCAAGGACGGTCTCCTTCCAGGAGGGGGGTTGTCCAGCACGATGATAGCACAAGGGGAGGCAGGAGGTTAGAGGTTAGAGGTTAGAGGTTGGAGGTTAGAGGTTAGAGATTGGAGGTTGGGGGTTGGAACACCCTCACCCCCGGCCCCTCTCCCGTGCGCGGGAGAGGGGTGGCCGCGAGGCGGCCCGCCCCTATGTCGCGGGCGAAGGGTCCAGGTGCCGCCCCAGGAAGTCCGAGACGATGCGGGCCAGGCGGTCCTCGCTGCCCCACCAGAAGTGGTCGGCGCCGGGGACGACGGCCAGCTCGGCGCCGGGAATGGCCGCCGCCAGGGCGGACAGCCGCGATGGCGGCGCCACCTCGTCGCGGTCGCCGACTACAAGAAGGGCCGGACAGCGGACGTCGATGTCCGAGAGGCCGCGGGCGATGGTGGGTGTAGAGACGGCGACGACGGCACAAAGGTCGTGGCCGGCGGCGAGGAGGGCGACGGCGGCGCCGAAGGAATAGCCGACGAGGCCGCTGCGGCTGGCATCGATCTCGGGGCGCCCGCGTAGGTGTTGAAGGGCTGCCTCCGCATCGGCCCGCTCGCCGATGCCGTCGCCGAAGGAGCCCTGGCTGGCGCCGACGCCGCGGAAGTTGAAGCGCAGGGCGGCGATACCGCCGGCGACGGCGGCCCGGCAAAGGGCGTTCACGACGTTGTTGTGCATGTCGCCGCCGTAGAGCGGGTGCGGGTGACAGACCACGATGCCGGGCGAAGGGGAGCCTGACGGCCGGTGGAGGACGCCCTCCAGGGTCAGGCCATCGGCGGTCGTGAAAGAAACGTCGCGGGTCAGGCCCATGGGTCGACGTGAGGATTGCGGGCCATGTGGACCAGCCGGTCGAAGCGCAGGCCGCTGACGGCGCCGGCGTCATCGAGGACGAGGACGAGGCGCGGAGGCTCCGGCTCGCCCGTATCGAGGCGGAAGAAGGCCGGGTCGTCGGGATCGGCGGGGAGCATACGCAGGCCGGCCTTCCAGGGGCCGCGGCGGGCGTGGAGGACGAGGCCGCCATCACGGGCCGAGATCTGGATACGGCCACAGGTGGAGATGACCCTGAAGTTCGTGAGTGTGCCGGGAGTAGGGGCCTCGTAGACGCCGGGGGCGGTGGCCAGGATCCGGGGGTCGACGGGGAGCGGGTCGACCGTGATGTTGGGCGCGCCGAGCACAGCCTGGACGATGCGAGCGACGACGGCCTCGGATTTGTCGAATTGCAGGTTGCAGTGAACGAGGAGGGCCAGGTCGTCCTCCGGGAAGAGCATGAGTTGGGAGCTCCAGCCGCCAGCGACGAGGCCGCCGTGGCCGAAGAACCGGTGTCCGAACACCGAGGCGCGGCTGAAGCTGAGGCCCCAGTTGATGAGGCGGTCGTCCGGGCACCAATGGGGCGCGACCATGGCGTCGAAGGTCTGAGGCCGGACGATGCCCCTACTCTGGCGGAGGAGGGCGGAGGCGTAGCGGGTCATGTCGGCGATGGTGGACTGGACTGCGCCGGCGGCGCGACCGGTGACATACTGGTACTTGCCGCGGATGTTGACGCCGTCCACGGTCTCCTCCTGCGGCGGCTCGCGGCCGATGCGGCGCAGCAGCTCCGCCTCGTCCTCGGTGGGCGGGCGGTGGTAGCCGGTGCTGAGGTTGGGGTGAGGCCGGTCAAGGCAATCGGTAGCGGACATGCCGAGGGGCTGGAAGACACGGCGGCGGAGCACCTCTTCGATGGGCCGGCCTTCGACGCGGGCGATGATCTCGCCCAGGAGGGCGAAGGCGTGGTTGGCGTAGGCCCACTTGGCGCCGGGCTCCACCTCGATGGTGATGCCCTTGGGGTACGCCCGCGAGACGGGCGGCACGTCCTGGGCGTCCGACCAGAGGCCGAAGTTGGGGTCGGTGATGTCCTCCGGGTTAGGCATCTCGCCGATGCCGGAGGTGTGGGTGAGTAGGTGCCGGAGGGTAATGGCACCGGCGGGGCCGTGGAAGGCGATATCGGGCAGGCGCTCGACCACGCGGTCGTCCAGAGAGAGGCGGCCCTCGTCGACCAGGGCCATGGCGCAGAGGCCGACCATGGTCTTGGTGATGGAGCCGATGCGCTGGCGAAGGGCGGGATCGTGCGGCCGTCCGCTTTCGATATCGGCGAGGCCGAAGCCCTCGGCGTAGACCAGCTCCTCGCCGCGGACGACGCCGACGGAGATGCCGGGGATGCGGTGCTCCGCCACGAGGGCGACGATGGTATCGCGGAGGCCCTGGGTGTCGACCTGTGTCGGTGCCTGGGACATGGCAGGGGCTCCCTTCCAGCCATTCGGTGGCCCCCATCATAGCAGCGCGGCGGGACAGGGGCTATAATCGGGACACCTTAGCGGAGGAGGGAGCCCATGATCGACACGAGGTACGCGGCGTCGAGACCGGAGGCGGTGGGGATCGACAGCGAGCGGCTGGAGGCGGTGTTCGCGCGGGCCAAGCGGGACGTGGACGAGGGGGTGCTGCCCAGCGCCCAGGTGGCGATTGCCCGGCAGGGAAAGATCGCCGGCATGCGGACGTTCGGGAAGGCGGTGCAGGGCGGCGTCGAGAGGCCGGCCACGGACGAGACGCTGTACGGCATTTTCTCGTGCACGAAGGCGGTGGTGGCCGCAGCGGTCTGGCTGCTGTTCGAGGAAGGGTTGCTGCGGCTGGAAGAGCGGGTGGCCGAGATCATCCCGGAGTTCGGGTCGAACGGGAAGGACGTGGTGACGGTGGAGCAGGTGCTGCTGCACACGGGCGGCTTCCCGTACGCGCCCTACCACCCGGACCACTGGGGCAGCCGCGACAAGCTGCTGGAGGCGTTCCAGCGCTGGCGGCTGAACTGGGAGCCGGACAGCCAGTTCGAGTACCACGCGACGTCGGGGCACTGGGTGCTAGCGGAGATCATCTACCGGCGGACGGGGCAGGAGTTCCTGACGTTCATCCGGGAGCGGATAACAGGCCCCATGGGGCTGGACGACCTGCACATTGGGCTGGCGCCGGAGCAGGACGGTCGCGTGGCCGAAGTGCGCTACGTGGGCGAGCCGGTGGCGCCGCCGGGGGGCTGGGGCGAGGTGACGCCGGAGGCGATCCTGGGGTTCAACCGGCCGCAGGTCTGGCGGGTAGGGATCCCGGGGGGCGGCGGCATCGCCAACGCGGCCTCGCTAGCGCTGTTCTACCAGACGCTGGTCAACGGCGGCGAGGCGGCTAACGGGAAGCGGGTGCTGAAGCGGGAGACGATCGAGTTCGCGACGGCGGTCCGATCGAAGCCGCACCACAAGGACCTCATCTTCGGGTTCCCGGTGAACCGGGGGCTGAGCATCATGGTGGCGGGCGACGACGGGAACGCGTTCATGCGGGGGTTCGGCCGCGTGGTGGGGCCGCGGGCCTTCGGGCACGGGGGCGCCGGCGGGCAGATCGCCTGGGGCGACCCGGAGACGGGGATATCGGTGGGCTACTGCACGAACGGGTTCACGGACTGGATGGCGTCGGCGCGGCGGATCACGGCCATCGGCAGCCTGGCGGCGCTGTGCGGGGAGGCGGCGGGGGCGGGGAAGTAGGGGCAAGACCTACTGACTGTCGCCTAGCGCTTGAGCCTCCGCGGCGAATTGCCGCACCAACTCCTTGAAGGTTTCGACACGTTCTCCGGTCAGCACAGAGAGGCTCGCCCTGGGCCAGCCCCGCTCCCAGTTGACGCGGTCGAACGTCACGGAGAGCTGATCGTTGCTAAACGCCCTGTACTTCTCGCTCAGCTCTTCGCCGAGGCGCTGGTAACTCCACCCGGCGTTGAAGCTGAAGTATCCATCCGTATAGACGGAGAAGAGACTAAAGCGCTCGCCGTCGCAGACAAGACGGGCAGTGAACGATCCCCTCTTTCCCGTCCCCCAGTCAACCTCCCGACCTGCGACCTGCGCGCCGAACGCAAGGAGCTGGCGGGCCACTTCTACTTGCTGAGGCTGTCCAATCTGCGACAGTGCGACGAAAAAGCGCTCCTCATCCCAGCGCGGGCCTCGACCGCCCTTCGTCGCCTCCGCCTGCGCCGTTTGGCCGATCACCCTGGGTACAAGTGTCCTCAACCCCTCGGCTACGTACTGCTTCACCTCTACCGCGAGAACCTCCGACCGGTTCATCTGCCCATTGAGGAATTCGACGACGCGACGCAGCTCCGGAGGAATCGTGTCCGCGACAAAGACCAGCCGCAACTTCCCTATCTCAAGGTTGTTCTTTATAGCCCGCCAGAACCCATCCGGGTCGCTCTCCGGGCCGATGAACTTCGTCAGAACGGCGGCCGGGTCACGGTTGGCTTTCGAGCAGGTCGCCTCGAACTGCGCAGTGAGTGATTCAAGGGGCCAGTAGACGACCGCGTTGGCCGCGTAATCCAGCATTTGACCGACCACCTCGCGCCGAATGCGTGTGTCGCTGCTGCGCTTGACCTCTACGATAGTAGGAACGCCATCTTGGTCGACAAAGAGGTGATCGACGGCCCACCTGCCCGCGCCGCCCTCAGAATCGGGCACGGGCATCTCCCGCGATATTAGGAGCCACCGCCTGAGCTCGCCGTCTTCCGTTTGCTCCCCGGCCAAGACATCGGGATATCGCGCGAGGAGGCTTTGAAGGACCTCTTCGGAATCGTAGGGGTGCTCCTTCATGGGGACAAAATCCTCGTCGCCTCGAATAAGGTAAATCGCGTCGCCCATCACGCCTCCTTTCGGAGCGATATCAGCGCCCCTGGAACTGGGGGTCGCGGCGCTCCATGAAGGCGCGGACGCCCTCCTTGAAGTCCTGGGAACCGATCAGGGGCAGGAGCTGTAGGAATACGTGGTGGACGTTGGCCTCGAAGGTCTCCTCCAGGCCCAGGCGCATCATGCGTTTGGTGGCCTGCACGGCCAGGGGGGCGTTGGCGGCGATCTCGCCGGCCATTTGGCGGGTGACGGGCATGAGCTGGTCGGGCTCCACGACGCGGTTGACGAGGCCGAGCTCCAGGGACTCCTGGGCGCTGAGAGTAGCGCCGCGGAAGGCGATCTCGGCGGCTTTGGCCCAGCCGACGAGGCGGGGCAGGAGCCAGGCGCCGCCGCTCTCGGGCAGGATGCCACGCTTGGTGAAGACGGCGGCGAGCTTCGCCTCGCGGGAGGCGATACGGATGTCGCAGCCGAGGGCGAGGTCCATGCCGTAGCCGGCGGCCGCCCCGTTGAGGGCGCAGAGGACGGGCTTGTCGGTGGTGTGGAGCACGA